>JAKSBI010000001.1 GCA_022361215.1 Hyphomicrobiales bacterium
CTGCCCGGAAGCCGGCGCCCGCGCCCGTCGGCGACGCGGACAGGGCGTTGATCCAGAGCGCGAACTGGTCGCAGCTGGATTAACGGGGGCTGCCGCAGGGCAAAGCCTCGGGAGACAGGCCGACCGGCCTCCTCCGAAGCGCGGCTACTTCGCGGTGCTCAGGCGCGCCTTTAGCTTGGCGATGGCGGCCGGCACCGGGGTTTGGTCGCCCTGCTCGTGCTGTGGCGCGCGATTGCGGCTCTTCAGCTCGGCATATCGGGTCTTCCACTCGGCATTGCGGGACCGCAGAGCAGCGCACTTGGCCTCAAGCCGTTCATCGTAGGCGAGCTCGCTGCCGACAAGGGCCGCGAGCTCTCGCAAGGGATCGGGCCAGTCCACCGCGACGGGATCGCCGCTCTTGCGCGCGATGATACGGATCTGCTTGTACTCAGGCGGCCGATCGTCCCAATCGCGCACGCTTTGCAGCTCGGCGATATCGCGCTCGACGATCTCGAATCCTGCCTTCTGGACCATCGCCGTCAGCGTGTTCAGTGAGAACATGTAGGGGTGGTCGATCTCCACCACATTGCGCTCGAAGCCCTCGTAACCGGCTTCCTTGATCGCATCCTGAATATCGACGAACAGAATGCCGCCATCCTTGAGCCAGCGCCACGCATGGCGCAAGTCGCCGAGCGGGTCCAGCATGTGGTTGATGGTGCGCGTGTTGATCACGAGGTCGCAGGCGTCCGCGGGCAGGCTCGGGTCGTCGGCAAACCCCTGGAAAAGCTCGATTCCCAAGCGCTCCTTGGCGACGCGCACGGCCTCCGCCTTCGGCTCCACGCCCGACACCTCGCAATCGTGCAGAACCTTCCACGGCATCAGCATCTTGCCCCAGCTCGCGCCGGGCTCGAACACCCGGCCGCCTCGCGGCACGTGGTCTTTCAGGAGGTCGTAAATGTGCCGGGCGTAGTAGTCCATGCGAACAAGACTGATGCCCGTTTCTTTTTTGGCTTCAGCCACTTCCAGTTTCTCTTGCTGGACTTCAGGGTTAGATGCCTCAATCGTCTCTCTGTATGTGGCAAGCGCCGCTTTCGCTTCCGCATCCATTGCGAAATCGTCGCCGTAGTAGGTCTTGAGCAGATCCTCGACGTGGTCGAAGTCGATCCGCCGGTGATAGACGCTGTCTCCGGTGCCGCCCCCTTCGTAGAAGCTCCGGTAGCTCGCCGCGGTGGGGCGCGGGTTCAGGTATAGAAGACCGCAATTCGTGCAGACGACCGTGGTCAGAGCCAAGCCGAACTTGTCCTTGCGGGCCACCTCGATACTGCTGGTCTCGCCGCAGAGGTTACAGGGGACCGTTTCCATGTCCTCGAGCAGCCGGGACCGCAGCTTGGCGGAGATGTCCTTCCAGCCGATTCCGTATTGCCGGCGCAGGAAGTCGCTAACGCGTTTAGCGCGTTTTCTCCGTCTCATAATCCAATCCAAGCTGCCATAAACCAAGATCCGTCCGGTGTTATGCACAAACCGGCATGAGGCAAGCAAGATGGAAAAGAAGGCTGTCGGCGGTGGAGAACCGGCGCATCATGCCGCCGATCAAACGCAACCGGAGATGTCGCTTGGGCTGGCGATAGAGCGCGGCAATCTGCGCTCGGGGCCCATCGCCCATGAGAGACTACCCAAGATATGGTAGGCGCACGGGGACTCGAACCCCGGACCCGCTGATTAAGAGTCAGCTGCTCTACCAACTGAGCTATGCGCCTATGGGAGCGGTCTCGGGCCGGCCAGGGGCCGTGCCGCAACCGCACTCCCTTAACACCGCCGCCGGGTCCTGTCCAGAACCGGCGCGGCCGGGCGGGCTCTGCCGCTCAAATCGCACGCACCTCGTGGCGCCGGAAGACGATCTTCCGGTGCACATGGGCGTTGAGTGCCAGGCCGAGGCCGAACATCAGCGTCAGCATGGCCGTGCCGCCATAGGAGACCAGCGGCAGGGGCACACCGACCACCGGCACCAGGCCCATCACCATGGCCACGTTGATGAAGACGTAGACGAACATGGTGATGCCGATGCCGCCCGCCATGAGCCGGGCGAAGGGGCTGCGGCATCTGAGCGCCATATAGGAGATCGAAAGGATCGCGAGGAGATAGAGGCCGAGCAGGATCGACGCGCCGATGAAGCCCATCTCTTCGCCGAACATGGTGAAGATGAAATCCGTGTGCTTCTCGGGCAGGAAGTTCAGGTGGCTCTGGGTGCCCTGCATGAAGCCCTTGCCCGAGACGCCGCCGGCGCCCAAGGCGATCTTCGACTGCAGGATGTGATAGCCGGCGCCGAGGGGGTCGCGGTCCGGTTCCACGAAGGTCAGGATCCGCTCCTGCTGATAGGCGTGCAGACGCTGCCAGACGAAGGGCATGGCACCGAGCACGGCCGCGGCGCCGAAGAAGAAGTAGAGCCAGCTTATGCCCGCCAGGAACAGCAGCCCGACGCCGACAGCGGCGAAGAGCAGCGCCGTGCCGAGATCGGGCTGGCCGAGCACGAGCATAACGGGCGCCCCGACCAGCCCCAAGGGCACCAGCAGCGCCAGCGGGTTGGAGACATGGCGCGGCGGCAGCCACTGGTAGTAGCGCGCGATGGCCATCACCAGCGCCACCTTCATCAGCTCCGAGGGCTGGAACGTGGCGTTGCCCCAGCCGAGCCAGCGCTGGGCCCCGCCGCTCTCGACGCCGACGATCGGCACGGCGACCAGCAGCGCCAGCGCCACCCCATAGATCGGATAGGCCGCCTGCAGCCAGAACCGGATATCGACCAGGGCCACCAGAAAGAGGAAGCCGAGCCCGACGCAGTAGCGGATCACCTGGCGCTCGGCCCAGGGCTCGAAGGAGCCGCCGGCCACCGAATAGAGCGCCGCTATGCCGATGCTCGCGATGGCCGTGATCAGCAGCAGGAAGGGCCAGTTGAGCGCGATCAGCTTCTCGCCGAAGTTGAGCCGGCCGGCCTGGAGCGGTTCCGAGAACATGTTCCCTACCCCTCGTCCGGCGGCCGCCTGTCCCCGGCCGTCCTGCGCCTGGCGTCCTTGGCGACGTGGGCGGGCCTGGCGAGCGGGTCGCGCTCGACGATGGCGGCCATGACGTCGCGGGCCACCGGCGCGGCGGCGCGGGAGCCGCTGCCGGCATGCTCGACGATCACGGCGAGCGCGTAGCGCGGCGCCTCGGCGGGCACATAGGCGACGAACAGCGCGTGGTCCCGCTCCTTCCATTTCAGCTCATGGATCTTGCGGCCGATGGACTTCTGGGTCACCTGCGAGGTGCCGGTCTTGCCGGCCATCTTGACGTCGGTGTTCTGCAGCCGCGAGCGCCCGGCCGTGCCGCCGCCCTCGTTGACGACGCCGTACATGCCCTTGCGCACGACCTCCAGGAACTCCGGCTTGATGTCGATCGGCGCGAAGGGCTCCACGGTCTCGTCCGGATAGGGGCGCACGATGCGCGGCACCACCTGACGGCCGGTGGCGAGGCGCGCGGTCATCACCGCGAGCTGCAACGGCGTCGTCAGCACATAGCCCTGGCCGATGGCGGCGGAGATGGTCTCGCCGCCGTACCAGGGCTCGCCCAGCGCCAGGCGCTTCCAGTCGGGGTCGGGCACCACGCCCGGCTTCTGCAACGGCAGGCCGCAGTCGTAGGTCTCGCCGAGGCCGAACCTGCGCGCCATGTCCGCGAGCTTGCGGATGCCCATGCGCCGGGCGGTCTCGTAGAAATAGGTGTCGCAGGACTTCTTGATGGCCAGGTGCAGGTTGACGCCGCCATGGCCGCGCCGCTTCCAGCAGCGGTAGAGCCGGTTGACGTACCACAGCCCGCCGCCGCAATGCATGCGCGTCCTCGGCGTGATCACGCCCGCCTCCAGGCCCGCCAGCGCCGTCACCATCTTGAAGGTGGAGCCCGGCGGATATTGGCCGCGCGTGGCCCGGTTCATGAGCGGGTTGTCCTTGGCCTTGGCGAGATCCGTCCATTTGTCGGCGCTGACGCCGTAGACGATGTGGTTCGGGTCGTAGCTCGGGGTCGAGGCCATGGCGATGATCTCGCCGGTCTGCACGTCGAGCGCCACCACCGCGGCCCGGCGCTCGTCGGCGATGCGGGCCATGGCGACGCGCTGGATCTCGCGGTCGATGGTCAGCACCACCTCGCGGCCGGGCTTGCTCGACACCTGCTCCAGCTTGCGCAGCGCCCGGCCATGGGCGTTCACCTCGAGCTTCACATTGCCGGCCTGGCCGCGCAGCATGCCCTCGAAGCCCTTCTCCACGCCCGTCTTGCCGACGCGGAAGCCCGGCAGCCGCGTCACCGGATCGTCCAGCACCTCGACCTTGTCGGCCGCGCCCACATAGCCGACGATATGCGCCATGTCGTGCCCGTGCGTGTAGTCGCGCACGGACCAGACGTCGGTCTGCACGCCGGGCAGGCTCGGCGCCATGATGTTGATCTGCGCGAACTCGCGCCAAGTGATATCGTCCGCGACCAGGATAGGGATGTAGGGGCTCTGCCGGCGCGCCAGCCTGAGGGTGCGGGCGCGCCTCGCGTCGGAGATCTCGACGATGCGGGAGAGCCGCTCCAGGGTGCCGGCGACGTCGCGCACCAGGTCCGGCACGATCACCACGCGCAGGCTCTCGCGGTTGGCGGCGACCACCTCGCCGAAGCGGTCGACGATGACGCCCCGGGTCGGCGCCACGAGCTGCACGTTGATCCGGTTCTCCTCGGCCAGCAGGGCGTATTTCGGCGCCTCCAGGATCTGCAGCTGATGCAGGCGCCAGCCGAGCACACCGAAGAGCCCGGTCTGAGCGGCGCCCAGCAGCATCGCCCGCCGGGTGAAGCGCTGGTCGAGCCGACGACTCTTATCCGGTCCACTCATGTGCTGCCCCTGAACGAGAGTCCGGCCGGACGCGCCGCGCTCCAGCGCAGCAGCCGGCCGATCGGCCAGACCACCAGCGGGAACAGCAGCGTCGCCGCGCTCGCGCCGATGACCATCGGCCGCCAGTCGATGAGCCGCACGAAGTAGAGCGACGCCAGCGCCCAGCCGAGCGCCGCGACCACGACGAGGGTCAGCGCGAAGCCGAGCCAGAGGCCGGCGAAGGACCCGCCCGACGCCGTCTGCCGGTAAGCCTTGGCCAGGCTGTGGGTGAGCAGGAAGATCAGCGCCCAATAGCCCAGCGGCCCGGCAGTGAGGATGTCGGTGGCGAGCCCCGCCAGGAAGGCCAGCCACACGGGCACGCCGGGCTCGGCCTCGGCGGAGAGATAGAAGATGGGCGTGGCCGTGACGAGCGGCAGGATGAAGGTCGCCCCGTCCGGCAGCCCCCACGGTATGGCGCAGACGATGACGGCGACGAGCACGACCAGGGCGGGAAGAACCGATGCCTTGATGCCCTGCTCGCTCATGGCGCTCTTTCTCAGCGCGTCCGGGAGCGCGTCGGCAGCGGAGCCTCGGCCTGCCGGTTCGCGCGGTTCGCATCGGCGCCCTCGCTCGCCACGATCAGGGGCGAGTCGAAGAACAGCACGCTGACATATTCCAGCTCGTTCAGATCGGCGTGCGGCCGGGTCCGGAAGCCCTTGCCCGGCCCCGGCACCACCGTGCCGACGCGCAGGCCCCGCGGCAGCAGGCCGCCATGGCCGGAGGTGTAGACCTCATCGCCCTCGTAGAGGGTCTCGTCGTCGGGCACGAACTCGAGCCGCGGCCGGGCGCTGTTGTCGCCCACCAGCACCGCCCGCACCCCCGCCGGCCCGACCAGCACCGGGATGCGGCTGTTCAGGTCGCTCAACAGGATGATGCGCGAGGCCTGGTCGCCCACATTGATGGTGCGCCCGACGAGCCCGTCGCCGTTGATCACGGCATAGCCGCTCTTCACGCCCTGGCCGAGGCCGACATTGACCAGCACGCTGCGCACGAACGGCCCGCGGGCGTCGGCGATGACCCGGCCGGTCGTGAAGCCGAGGGCCGGCTCGTCGACGGCGTTCAGCAGATTCCTGAGATGGCTCAGCCGGCGCTCCAGGCGCTTAGCGCGCCACTCCCACTGGCGCAGGCGCTCGTTCTCCGTCTTCAGCTTCTCCAGCTCGCCGAAGAGCTCGACATAGGAGGACATGCGCTGCCAGTGGCCGCGCACATAGACCGCCGGCAGGGACGCCGCCTCCAGCACCGGCGAGACCAGATCGGAAAAGAGGCCGCGCGCCGCGCGCACCGTCTCGTTCTCGAGGCGGCTCAGCACCAGCAGCACGATACACAGGAAATAGAGCGCAAACAGCAGATATCCGCCTTTGCGGCGGCGCCGTTGTCCATGCGAGACGGCGTTCGATCGCCTTCTGGCCATCATACTCTACTCGACTTCCACCGCCGCCGGCCCATTACGCGGGACCGGCAACCTCAGCGGGCACAGCACAACGATCGGATTCGGCGCGCGAATCCCCCAAAGCAAAGGACGCAAACCCTGCCACGTCCTATATCTGGACCAGCAGCTCCTGGACTTCGTCGATCCGTTCGAGCGCCAATCCGGTTCCGACCACGACACAGCGCAGCGGATCCTCGGGAATCTTGAACGGCACGCCGGTGCGGCGGCTCAGCTTGACGTCGATC
>JAKSBI010000739.1 GCA_022361215.1 Hyphomicrobiales bacterium
CCGACGCCGACGTCGCCCTCTTCTACTATGCGGGCCACGGCCTGCAGGTGAACGGCACCAACTACCTGGCGCCTGTCGACGCGACGCTGAAGGCGGAAGCCGATCTCGACTTCGAGGCGATCCCGCTGAAGCTGGTGCTGCGCCAGATGCAGCGCTCGGCGCGCGTCAACCTGGTCTTCCTGGATGCCTGCCGCGACAACCCGCTGGCCAAGAAGCTCGGCAGGGCCAGCCGCTCGCTGACGGTCGGGCGCGGCCTGGCCGCGGTCGAGAAGGCGGCCGGCATGCTCATCGCCTTCGCGACCCAGCCCGGCAACGTGGCCCTCGACGGCGACGGCAGGCACAGCCCGTTCACCCAGGCGCTGTTGAAGCGCATCGAGAGCAGCGACGCCTCCATCAACGACGTCATGATCGACGTCCGCCGGGACGTGATGGCCGCGACCAAGGACCAGCAGGTGCCGTGGGAGAACTCCTCCCTGACGGGCCGCTTCTACTTCAAGACGCGCTCGCTGTCGGCCGCCTCGGGCGCCGAGACGGCGCCGGTCACCAAGACCATCGCAGTGGCCGACACGGCCATGGAGCACACCTTCTGGACCGACATTCAGAACAGCAACGACCCGAAGCTCTACAGGGCGTTCCTGAAGCGCTTCCCGGACGGCGTCTACGCGCCGATCGCCAAGGCCAAGCTGCAGAAGAGCGTGCGGTCCATCGCCGTCGAGGCGCGGCCTCAGCCGAAGACCGAGGGGAAGGGCACCAAGGTCGCACAGCTTCAGCCCGCCGACACCGCCATCGCCACGGACGCCACGCCGACGACGACGCTCGATCCCAAGACGCTGGCCATGCTGATGCAGTCTCAGCTCAAGCGCGTGGGTTGCTACACCGGCGCCATCGACGGCATCTGGGGCCGGGGCTCGCGGGCCGCCGTGGCCAAGTTCAACGCCCACGCCAGCGCCGCGCTGGAGGCCGAGCCGCTGGAGAGCTCCATCGCCGTCGTCACGCAGCACAAGACCCGCGTCTGCCCGGTGACCGTGGTCCGCACCAAGCCGAAGCCCCGGCAGCGCGCCCGCACCGTGGCCCGCGAGCCGCGCCCGACGACGCGCCGCCGGCCCGCGCCCCGTCCGCGCACCCGGGTGGTCCACGAAGAGCCGGTGGTGCGCTCGCGCCCGAGCTTCTCGCTCGGCTTCTCGCGGCGCGGCGGCGGCAACTCGATTTCCTTCGGGATTGGCGGCTTCAGGTTCTGATCCTGAGCCGCCGGTGGTGGGGAGGTGGCCGGGGCGCATCGCGCGCCCCGGTCTTTTTTTGCGCGAATGCGGTCTCGGCCCGGACGCATCGGCCCGCCAGGCCCGCTGTCACGACACCTCCCCCTAACCGTATCTCCAGCGCAGGCTTGATTCCCACCGGGTCCGACCGTTACCACTGGCACTCCCGATGCGCCGAAGTGACGGGACGGCCGCTGCCAAGGACAGAGCAAGACTTGTGGCCCCCGAATATCTCCGGCGAGTCGCGGCCGAGTCGCCCTGAAGTCTTCACCGACCCGTGAAACGGTTTTGCGCAAGGTAAAGGCGAAATCGGAATCTGTTCGCATCTACACCTTGTTAGGTGGCGTTACAGTCGCCATCTCTTAGGAGTATAGGGAAACGGAAAGACTCCTGGGGCATATGCAAGCACACGATCGTTCGTGCGCGGGGGGTACCGTCGTGGCTCCCGTGCTGCGCCGCGGGGCCGCGAGCGTTACCGGCCTCGATGCGCGCTGTCGGTCCGACGATGACCGGACCGTCGATTTCAGCCGCAGAGCGCCGCCGCCCGTCCGGGACGGCAGCCGAGAAGCGCTCGCGGAATGACCGCCATGCCAGAGCCCGCCGGTACGCTCCTGCTCGCCCTGACCGTGCTGATGGTCAAGCACACCGTGGCCGACTTCCTCGTGCAAACCCCCTACCAGTATCTGAACAAAGGCACCTACGGCCATCCGGGCGGCCTCTTGCATGCCGGCATCCACAGCGTGCTGACGCTGCCGGTCTTTTTCGTGCTGACGCCCAAGGTCACATCCCTGATTCCGGCACTCGTGGCGTGCGAGTTCTTCATTCACTACCATGTCGACTGGCTGAAGGAGCAGGCGGTGAAGCGCGGCGGCTGGGAGCCCGACACCGCGCCGTTCTGGTGGGCGCTCGGGATCGACCAGCTCGCGCACATGCTGACCTATCTCGCCATGGTCGCCATCCTGATGACCTACGCGGCCTGACGCCCTTCGGACAGGAGAGCTCCGAGCTCCCCTCCTCCGCCGCTCAGACCAGCGCCGTGATCTCGCGGTTAGCGAACTCCAGCCGGTCGGACAGCACGCGGATGATGAGACGGTTGAAGGCCGAGGCCGTCTCCGGCGCCTCGTCCTCCATGCGCTCGAAGGCCTCCCGCGTCATGCGATAGACCACGGTCGGCTGCTCCGCCAGCACCGTGGCGGCGCGCGGCGCGTTGCGATAGAAGCCCATCTCGCCGACCACGGTCTGTCCGGCCATGCGGCGGATGCGGGCCGAGACCCCGTGCTCGTCCTTGATGGTGATCGCGACGCAGCCCCTGGCGATCATCTCGACCGTGTCCGAGGGCGCCCCCTCGTCGAACAGCACCTCGTCGGCCTCCAGCTCGTGGCGCTCGAAATAGGAGATCAGCTTCGGAATATCGGCGCTGTCGCCGAGCTCGCCGATCAGCCAGTCCTCGAAGCTGGAGTCGCCCGGCAAGTCGACCTCATGCTGAGAGAGGATCCGGGTCTCGCACCATTCCTGCGCGTCGTTGCGCGTCGCAAACACGCAGTGCGTCCGGAGCTCGGCGAAGAACTCCGCCGCCTCGAAGCTCTTGCGCATCTGCTCGGTGAGGCTCGAGAACACCAGCGTGACCGAGACCTGATCGCAGTAGTTGCGCAGCTTGACCAGGCTCAGCACCGCCGAGGTGTCGAGACCCGGCACGGCGCGGAAGTCGAGGATGACGTAGCGCACGGGCATCGAGGTCTGGTTCTCGATGGTGCGCCGCACATACTCGAACAGCCCGTTCGACGAGCCGAAGAAGATGAAGCCGGAGAGCCAGAGCACGTGCACCTGCTCGCCATGCTCGCGCAGCAGCCGGGCCTCGGCGGGCGCGCGCTCGACATTGCTCGAGAAGTCGGCGCAGGTGAGATGCCTGCGCACGACGCCGATGCGGCTGTAGCTGAAGGCGAACAGCAGGCAGGCGCCGACGACGCCCAGGAGCACGCCGAGCAGGTAGCCGAAATAGACGATCACCGCCATGATCGCGCCGGCCAGCAGCAGGTCCGTCCAGGTGCGCTGCGCGGGCGAGCGGATCATGGCCTCGGCGATGATCACCAGGCCCAGATAGGTCAGGAGGCCGCCCAGGAGCGGCGTCGGCACCAGGGTGGCGATGTCGGCGCCGACGAACAGCACGAAGGCGCAGATCAGCGCCGCGACCGCACCGCTCAGCCGCGACGCCGCGCCGGCCTCGTTGATCAGGATGCTGCCGTTCAGCGACAGGTTGCCGACGAAGCCGCCGACGCTGGCGGCGATCACATTGGCGATGCCGTTGGTGCGCAGCTCCTTGTCCAGATCCGCCGACTTCTGCCGGGCCACCTCCAGGCTCGACACGTCGAGCAGCATGGAGACCGCGGTAACGCCGCAGACGGCGCCGATCTCGGCCGCGTTCTGCGCCAGCACGCTCCACTTCAGCTCCTGCTGCGGAATGGTCACCAGCGGCATCCAGCGCTCGAGCTCGCTCACGCCCTGGAGGAACCAGCGCTCGTGGCCGCCGAACTTCGCCACCTGCCCCAGGCCCAGCAAGACGACATCGAGGACCACCAGCATCACGAAGAAGGCGATCGGCAGCACCAGGAAGCTGTCGATGCGCCGGCGAATGAGAAACACGGTCACGCCGAACAACATGCCGATGGCGAATTGCGGCAGGTTCTCGGGCAGGAAGAGCGCCTCCAGCGAGTCGAGCGAAAGCGTCGGCGCCACGCCGGTCATCACCTCGATGCCGCCGGTGATCAGCAGCCAGCCCGAGGCGGCCAGGAAGCCGCCGATCACGGGATAGGGCACGAAGCGCAGCCAGACCCCGAGCTTGAAGGTGCCGAGCCCGAGCAGCAGCAGGCCCGTCAGGAGCGTGGCCACCGAAACGGCGGTCATGACATGCAGGATGGCCTGCTCCGGGCTCAGGCCCTGGGCCGAGAGCTGGGCCGCGATGGAGGCGGCGAGCACGCTGATGACGGCGACGGCCGGCGTGTCCGGCCCGGCATCCGCCGGCGCCAGCGTCGTGGTCAGCGACACGATCACGCCCGTGACGGCGGTTCCCGTCAGCAGAGCGGCCAGGCCGATGGAGAAGCCGCCGGCAATGTCGCCCTGGAAAATCAGCGCACTGAACGAGATGCAATAGGCGATGGTGACCAGCGCCGCAATGGAACCGGCCAGCACGTCGCGCAGAAGCGACGCCGCATTGCCGCCTATCGGCTGGCGTTCAGTCTTGCCGAGCGAAACCAACGTATCAAATAGGAATAGCGAAAAGGTCCAACCGTTACGGAATTCGATGAACAACGCGGGCTCTGACTTTGCAAGCGAAAACGTTCGCCGCCTGCCCGCCGTACAGCGTCAAGCCTCTGATCGAAAACTAGATCCGCTCATTCATGGCGCGCAGGCGCAGGGCCAGCGTGCGCATCACGTCGAGCGCGAAGTAAGGGGTTTCGCGCACGAGAGAAAGGAAGGCCCTCTCGTCTATGGGTTGCAGCTCGCAAGCCCCCTTCGTGCGGGCCTCGGCGCTGCGGGGCGAGCCGTCGATCAGCGCCATCTCGCCGAAGATCTCCCCAGGGCCCAGCGTGTCGACGACCCTTCCGCCATGCACGATCTCAACCTCTCCGGTGCGCACCAGATACATGCGATCGCCGACGTCGCCCTGCGCGAAGATCGTCTCTCCCGCCGCATGGGTCGTGCACGTAGAGCCGGACTTCGAGAGAAGAGAAAAATCGATACTCCGGTCGTCCGTCACATCTTACCTCCCTTGTCACGAACGGGTCATAATACAGTACACTGTCGATGTCGACGGCGGCCTTTGTCACAGCGTGTCGTCTCCCAAGTTCTGCACTGGTGTCCGGGATGCTGGGAGCACGTCGGTCTGCATGGCAACTGCGACCTGGGTTTCCGGCCTGAAATTGTGCGCCCGGACAACCGTTCGAGTGGTCTACCCTGTCCGCTGCCCAAGAACAGACGACCCGCCGAGAGAGTTGGCGAATCTGGCGAAACATGGACGCAAATACGGCGACAGTCGGCTTTTTTAAGAGAGAAAGCTGATCTCTGCACTATTTAACCTTCAACCGGTCCCGCTTCTTGAAAAACCGGATATCTGTAGCGGCTGTGGAAAGCTATTAAAGCAACGACCTGATAATTCAAATTTGATATATGCGTGATATGGTTTCGATTTTTACTTTTCCCAGACCGGAAAAGCTATGCTACCATTGCTATCGTTAGAAGCCGAACAGACGGGACCTGTGAAGAGGCACACGAACGAGAACACTGTGGCACCCCACTGATCGGCCTGACTGAGGAGGCGTAACATGTCCATCTCCGACGTCCCCCAGAAGGAAAGGACGTTCCTCTATCAGTTCTGGCTAGGCTTGGCTCTTGCGGCGCTGACGTGGGCGCTGCTCGGCATCGGGACGGCAATAGCGTGAGCTGACGCGGCAACGCGCGCGCGACGGAACGGCGACAATCACATCCAATCAGCGCGGCGGGTGCTACGGCAGCCGCCGCTTTCGTTTGCCGAAGGCGCCCGGCCTGTCGATCTATGCGGGACGGGGGTCATCTCCGGCGCAGGTTCGGGGTCGCGAAGATCACGCCGTAAATGCTCGCGGCCACGACGCCGAGGCCAACCACCTGATAGCCCTGAACGCCCTCGCCCAGGAACAGAATGGCCAGGACCATGGTCAACGCCGGCGCCGGAACGGTGATCGCGCTCGCTGTCGACACTGCGATGTACCGGACCGCATAGAACCAGAAGATCAGCTCGATGTAGTAGAGCAGGCCCATGATCATGGCGAAGGCCTGGAAGCCGACATGGCCCAGATCGTCCAGGATGCCGCGGGGGCCCGCGACCGCGGCCAGGACGGCGCCGAGGAACACCGTCGACACCAGCACCCGGAAGAACGTCACCTGAGCCGGCGTGATCGGTGTCCGGTCCAGCACCTCCTTGACGATGACGTGCGCGACGCTCCACAGGAAGGGGACGGCGAGCGCAACGACGAACCAGAGGGACAGACCTTGGATCTGCCAGGTTCCGCCGGTGCCCAGATAGTAGAGCGCGACCAGCAACAGCAGCGAGAACGACAGCTCCCGGGCGGTCTTGCGCCGCTTCAGGATGAGCGTCTCCCAGAGAATGACGAACAGGAGATAGGCCTGCATCGCGATCGCGGCGCTGACGGCGCCCGCCTTGTCGACCGCCAGCACGTAGACATAGGTCGACAAGCCGAAGATCGCGCCGGTCACCAGGATGACCCCGATCGTGCGGCGCCGCGACGAGGGGGCGAGATCGGCACCGAAGATGCCTTTGTCGGCGGAGACTGCCTCTCGCACCACCAGCGGAAGCGAGAACAGGAGCTGCCAGAGCGACAGGAAGAACGCGAAGCTCAAGGCGCCGAACGCGACGGGACGGCTGTTCGCGACGACCGGCATGATCCCGAGGATGATCACGCAGACGAAGGCCAGTGAAATCCCAAGCCTCGGATTGTCCCGGCCCATACCCGCGTCCGCATCGCCTGATCACTACAATTTGCAGTGATTGCATTGACCCAAGAGCGCGATCAATGAAAACATTGTCGCCATGACAATCTGGCGACCAAGCCTGGCCGGGCGGACGGGTCCCAAGTTCAGACAGATCTCGGATGCCATCGGCGAGAGCGTTGCGGACGGCCGCCTAACGGCGGGGACGCGGCTGCCGCCGCAACGGGACTTGGCCTATGCGCTGGGCGTCTCGTTGAACACGGTCAGCCGCGCCTATGCCGATGCGACCGATCGGGGCTTCGTGCAGGGCGAGGTGGGCCGGGGCACCTATGTACGGGCCGGCGGACCGCTGTCGGCGCAAGCCCAGCCCGACGGATTGACGCGCCCTGCGGAGGGCCCGATCGACTTCTCGCTGAACCTGCCGGCGCCGGGCCGGGCTGCCGCGGCTTTGGCGCGCACCCTGAAGGCGCTCTCGGGCTCGCCCGCCCTGGCCTCCTTTCTGGACTACCAGGCCGCTCCCGATCAGCCGCATCACGCCGCTGCCGCTGCCGATTGGCTGGGCCAAGTCGGGCTGGAAGCGCGCGGCGAAGACATCGTCATCACCGCGGGCGCGCAGCACGGGATCATGGTGGCGCTGCTGGCGACCATGCGGCCGGGGGACGTGCTGCTGACCGAAGCCCTGACCTATGCGCCCATCAAGGCCATAGCGCATCATCTGGGTCTCAAGGTCTACGCCGTCGCCGGCGACGACGGCATGCTCGACCCCGACGCCCTCGATCTGGCCTGCGGCCGCGTGGCGGCCAAGGCGGTCTATTGCCTGCCGACCCTGCACACCCCGACGACCGCGACGATGGACGTGGACCGGCGGTCCGCCATCGCCGCCATCGCACGCAAGCGCGGCCTGACCCTGATCGAGGACGACGTCTTCGGGTTCCTGCCGCCGGAGCGGCCGCCGCCCCTGGCCCAGTTCGCGCCCGAGCGGACGATCTATGTCACAAGCGTCTCGAAGAGCCTGGCGCCGGGCTTGCGGGTCGGCTATCTGCGCGTGCCGCCGGAGCGGGCGGACGCCGTCCGCACCGCGGTTCGTCTGTCGAGCTGGATGCCGCCGCCGCTGATGGCCGAGATCGCCAGCCGGTGGATCGAGGACGGCACCGCGGACGAGCTGACCGCGTTCCAGCGCGAGGAAGCCGCCGCCCGCCAGTCCATGGCGCGGTCTCTGATCCCCGACCGCTATCTGAGCGGCAATGCCCATGGGTTCCATATCTGGCTCACCCTGCCCCCGCAGTGGCGCGCCGACATGTTCCAGATGGCGGCACGGGACCACGGCGTGCAGGTCGTCGCGGGCGGCGCCTTTGCCATCGACAGGTCCGACGGCCCCAACGCCATCCGTCTGTGCCTGAGCCATGAGAGCTCACGGGCACGGGTGCATCAGGGGCTGGCCGCGATCGCAGAGCTCCTGCGCGCACCGGGACCGAACGACTCCATGATCCTGTGAGGGGCGGAAACCGGTACCGCCTAGCGCGATCTGACGCGGTCCACCGCGGCGCGCCAGCCGTCGTAGCGCGCGGCCCGCTCGGCTTCGGGCATCGCGGGCTCGAAACGGGCGGCGCAGCGCCATTTCTGCGCCAGCTCGTCCTGCGACCCATAGAGGCCGGCGGCGAGGCCCGCGTGATAGGCCGCGCCGAGCGCCGTCGTCTCGGCGATCTCGGCGACCTCGACGGGCAGGCCCACCGTGTCGGCCAGGAATTGCATGAGCCAACGGTTCGCGGTCATGCCGCCGTCGACCCGGAGCGCAGCCGGCGGCTCCAGACCGGCCGCCGTCATGTCGCGGCCCATGGCTTCGAGGAGATCGCGCGTCTGGAAGGCGACGCTCTCGAGCCCCGCGCGCACCACCTCGTTGCGCGACGCCGCCCGGCTCAGCCCCAGGATGGCGCCGCGGGCGCCGGCATCCCAATAGGGTGCGCCCAGGCCCTGGAAGGCGGGCACCAGATAGACGCCGGACTCGGGGTCCGCCTCGGCCGCCATGGCCTCGCTCTCGGCCGCGTCGGCAAACAGGCCGAGGGCGTCGCGCAGCCATTGGATGGTGGCGCCGGCCATGAAGATGGAGCCCTCCAGCGCGTAGGTGCGCCGGCCTTCGAGCTGATAGCCGATGGTGCCGAGCATGCGGTTGCCCGACGTCACCTTCTGCGCGCCGGTGTTGACCAGCGCGAAGCAGCCGGTGCCATAGGTCGCCTTGATCATGCCCGGCGCGAAGCAGGCCTGGCCGAAGGAGGCGGCCTGCTGGTCGCCGGCAACGCCGAGGATCGGCAGCTCGGCGCCGAAATGATCCGCCTCGCAGACACCGAACGCGCCCTGGCAGTCCCGCACCTCGGGCAGCATGGCCGCGGGGATGGCGAGGCGCTCGAGCAGGCGGTCGTCCCAGGCGCCCTTGCCGATGTCGTAGAGCATGGTGCGGCTGGCATTGGTGGCGTCGGTGGCGTGCACAGCGCCCCCCGTCAGCCTGAAGATCAGCCAGCTGTCGACGGTCCCGAAGCAGAGCTCGCCCGCCGCGGCGCGGTCCCCGAGCTCCGGGCGCTCGGACAGGATCCAGGCGAGCTTGGTGGCCGAGAAATACGGGTCGGGCACGAGGCCGGTGGCCTCGGCGATGTGCGTTTCGAGGCCGTCGGCTCTGAGCCCGTCGCAGATCTCGGCGGTGCGCCGGTCCTGCCAGACGATGGCGTTGCCGACGGGCCGGGCCGTCTCCCGCTCCCAGACCACCGTGGTCTCGCGCTGGTTGGTGATGCCGACGGCGGCCACCGCCTCCGTCCCGACGCTCTCCAGGACCTTGCGGCCGACGGCGAGCGTGGCCTGCCAGATCGCCTCCGCGTCGTGCTCGACCCAGCCCGGGCGCGGATAGATCTGCTCCAGCTCCTGCGAGGCGGAAGCTTGCGGCCGGCCGTCGGCGTCGAACAGCATAGCGCGCGTGCTGGTGGTGCCCTGGTCGATGGCAAGGATGGTAGTCTTCTCGGCCATGATCAGGCCGTCTCGGGCAGGGGCCGCGTCTGTGCCGCGATCCAATCGAGATAGTCGCCGCTGCCGCCGTCGACCGGGATCACCAGCAGCGCCGGCGTGTCGTAGGGGTGCAGACGATGGGTCTCCTGCAACACCTCCGCCTGAAGACCGCGCCGGCTCTTGATCAGCATGACGCACTCGCCGGCCTCCTCGGGCGCGCCCTCCCACTCGTAGATCGCGGTCATGCCGGGAAAGATGTTCACGCAAGCTGCCAGGCGCGCCTCGACAAGAGCGCGGCCGACGGTCTTCGCGTCCTCGGGCGCGGCAAATGTGGTGTAGATCAAGATTGGCTGGTCGTCCTGCTGCAAACCGGTTCCCTCCCCTTTACGCCAATCTTCATTGACGGTCGCAAGGCCCGCGCCGTTGCGTCTATAGTGCCGGGCGAATGGAGCCGGGCCAAGCAAGCATGTTGGACATCAAGCGCCAGTTCAAGACCATCTCCTTCGTCGCCAGCGACGTGCCGGAGGCCGAGACGGCGCGCGCCGCGCTGGCCGAGCGCTATGGCGACGCGCCCGCGGACGGTGCCGACGCCATTATCGCGCTCGGCGGCGACGGCCTGATGCTGCAGACGCTGCACCGGCATATGGACGCCCACATCCCGATCTACGGCATGAACCGGGGCTCGGTCGGCTTCCTGATGAACGAGTACCGGGAGGACCGGCTGCTGGAGCGGCTGGCGGAGGCCGAGATCAACGTCCTGCACCCGCTGCGCATGCGCGTGCGCGACCGGGACGGGCAGAGCTTCGAGGCGCTGGCGATCAACGAGGTCTCGCTCTTCCGGCAGATCTACCAGGCCGCCAAGCTGCGCATCTCGGTCGACGGGCGGGTCCGCATGGAGGAGCTGATCTGCGACGGCGTGCTGGTGGCGACGCCCGCCGGCAGCACCGCCTACAACCTCTCGGCCCACGGGCCGATCCTGCCGATCAACGCGCCGCTCCTGGCGCTCACGCCCATCAGCCCGTTCCGGCCCCGGCGCTGGCGCGGCGCGCTGCTGCCCAACGAGGCGAGCGTGCATGTCCAGGTGCTGGAGGCCGACAAGCGGCCGGTGAGCGCGGTCGCCGACCACACCGAGTTCCGCCATGTCGCCGAGGTCACCATCGAGGAGGAGGCCGGCATCGACCTCCTGATGATGTTCGACCCCGGCCACGCCCTCGACGAGCGCATCCTGGCCGAGCAGTTCCGGTATTGAGTGGGGGGCCACGGCGTCCTGAGCCCAGAGGCTCATCACACACGCAGAACGCCCCCAACGGCGTCGTCCCGGGATGACGGCAGTAGCGTCCAGGATTTGAGCGCAGCCCGGCCCCAACCATGGTCATTGCCGGGCTTGCCCCATAGCTGTCCGGTTTAGGCTGGATTTAGTTTCATGCAGATCTGTCTTGGATCGTTTTGGGGTGGTTCGAGGGGTTTGCTGAGGGTGTTGATTGGTCGTTTATGCATGATGTTGAGCCTTACGAGGCGTGCGAAGGCGAGTGGTTGTTTGACGGTTTTTTGTGTTGCCTGAGCCATTCTGAGCAGGATGTAGCTGATCAGGGCGACGAAGAGCTGTGCGCGCACGCCGTTTTCGGAGGTTGCGAGGACGTGGCGGATCTTGAGGTTCTGCTTGATCCATTTGAAGAACAGCTCGATCTGCCAGCGCTGTTTGTAGAGCTCTGCGATGTGTTCGGCGGGGGCGTCGAGATCGTTGGTCAGGACCCGGATCTGCTTGCCGGTGGTGAGGCGCACGACGATCTCGCGCACGGGGTCTGAGAACGGGTTGCGCCGGGAGCTGGCCTGTCTTTGCGGCAGATGGCCGATGCGGTCGGCCAGGACGTTGGTGCCCTCGGGCACTGGCAGCTCGGCGCTCACCGTGAGCCTGGTATTGCATTTCAGGCGGGTGACGATACGGCAGCCCAAGGCATCGAGATCGGCCCACCAGCGATAGTCATAGTAAGCCAGATCAAAGACATAGGTGACGCCCGGCTCAGGGGTGAAGGCCTTGGCGGGTGTGATGTCGTTGACGTTTTGCGGCGTGACCTGAAGCTTGAGCGGGGTGTCGGCATCGGGGTCGTAGACGACGTGCAGCTTGGCCGCCCATGTGCGATTGCGCAGCACGGCCCAGTCCTGGTGCAGGGACGACAGCTTGAGCTGGGTGGCATCGAGGATATGGGTCACGTCGGCGAGCTGGCGCCGGGTGCGGCGGCTGGCGCTGGCCGCCATCTCGGCGAACAGGTCCGCAAACAAGCCCCAGGGCCGCTTGGCGTTGGCATCGGACAGGGTGGAGCGCGGCGCTTGCGTGGCGCCGAGGTGGTAAAGCTGGGAGGCATGGCTGGCCAGCCCAGCCTCGATCTCGCGCAGGCTCGCGGCGCCGGACAGCTGGCCGAACAGCAGCGCCAGGAACTGGCTCTTGCTGGTCAGACGCCGCACCCGGAAGTCGGAGCCGTGTTGATCCACCAGACGCTCGAACTTCGCCCAGGGAATGTGCTTGGTGATCTCATGAAAAACGCTATTTTGATGCCGCATGGCGTTGATCTCCGCTTCGTGTCTCATACGCGCGCAAACGTCTGAAACCGAGAAGAATCAATGCCATGCGCCATGTCCACATAATTAAACCGGACAGCTATGGGTCAAGCCCGGCAATGACGACGGTTGGGTCCGAGCTGCACTCAAATCCCGGACACCACTGCGCTTTCGCGGGAATGACGCCGAATTGCTCCCCACAACTCACAGCCTAGTTCTTGCCGAACTGTCTCACATGAGACCGGAAAATCGCTGCCAGCGTATCTCTGTGGCGCTCTCCGACCAGAACGTTCCGCCGCTTGCCGGTCTTGTCGAACAGCAGCAATGTGACGTGGCTCACGCCGTGGGCGGCGGCGAACTGCCGGCCCTCGGCTGTCCTGATGTTGGCGACCACATAGTGAAGCGCGCCGTCCTCGAGGGTCTTCAAGGCATTACGCGTTTCGCGCTGAAGCGCGAGACAGCGGCTGCATTGCGGATCGTGAATCTGAACGACGGCCGGTGTACCGTTTCCGATCCGCGACAGATCGTGCTCCGCGATGGTCGCCGTGACTTCGTCGACCAGATACCAGCCGGCACCTGCGGCCAGAACGCCGAGCAAGCCCCAGTTGCGGATCTTTGCCAGCAGGTCGCGTCTGTTGGGCTCAGACGAATTCGGATTGGGGCCACCGCTGCTGCCGGCATTGGCCTTTTTCCCGTTTTTGTGTGGATGACGCTGTGTCTTGGTTTTGCGTTTCATGGCTGGCGTGAGGCTCCCACTGCGTGTCGGTTTCCCTGCTTGGTTCGCTTTGGGAGATAACCGCTCGTCGCGAGCGCGCCGTTTCTCGATGCAGCCGGAACGCTCCCCACACGGCTCTCCCCAGGGGATAAGACGAAGGGCGAGCCGAAGTGTCCCGTCATTCACGCGTAAGTGATTGTGGGATCCCTCTTTCACATTTGGGGGGCAACCGAATGTGGAGGGGCGGAGCTTCAGCCGCCCTGCGGCCGCCAGTCGATGGCGACGTGGCCGGGCTCACCGGCGACGCGGGCGAGCCAGTCGCGGACGGCCGGGTAGGGGGCCAGGTCGAAGCCGGCCTCGCCGGCCACATGGGTGTAGGCGTAGAGCGCGATGTCGGCGACGGTGTAGCGGCCGTCCACGAAGAAGGCGCGCTCGGCCAGGTGGCGCTCCATCACGGCAAGCGCCTGGTTGCCGCGCTCGGTCCATTCGGGAAAGCGGTCCGCCTTCCGGTCCGGCCCGCCGGGCGCGAACATCCGCCAGTAGCGCGCCACCGCGATATAGGGCTCGTGGCTGTACTGCTCGAAGAACATCCATTGCAGGGCCTGGGCCCGCGCGAAGCGGTCCTCGGGCAGATGTGCCGTGCCCTCGGCCAGATAGACCATCGCGGCGTTGGACTCCGGCAGCAGCCGGCCGTCGGGCAGCTCCAGGAGCGGCACGCGGCCGTTCGGGTTCTTGGCCAGGAAATCGGGCGTGCGGGTCTCGCCCTCGACCACGTCGACGTCGATCAGCCGGAAGGGCACGTCGAGCTGCGCCATGAGGAGCCGCAGCTTGTAACAGTTGCCGGAGCCCTGCATGCTGTAGAGGGTGTGCATGGGTCAGGCTGGGGCCTTGCCCGCGCTTGCCTCGAGATCGCGCCGGGCGCGCACCACGTCGGAGGTCGCGTCCGCCTCCACGTCCGACCAGGTGACGATCTCGCCCTCGGCGATCTCCCGCTTCAGCTTGACGCCGTGCGCCAGCCCCATGGGCAGGGCGCCGACCTCCAGGCTGCGCGCGGCCGGGACGAGCTTGCCCCAGACCGTGTAGCCGCCTTCGCCGTCGAGGGTCTCGCCGGCGGCGAGACCGCGTTTCGCGACCGCGGCCACGTCGCCGTTGAAGCCGGTGCTGCGTCCCGTCGGCTCGCCCCTGAGCGCCGCCGAGAGCACCGAGACGTTCAGCTCCAGACCGATCAGGTGATACGGGCGGTAGAGGGCCGAGTAGCGCCCGCTCGGGTCGGTGCGCATGCCGTATTGCGCGAAGCAGGCGGCGGTGTAGTCGTTCGGCGCCTCGACGACCACGTAGACGCCCCAGCGAATATGGTTCTCCACCGTGGTGCCGTCGCGGTTCTCCGACGAGATGACCTCGACCTGGCCCTTGTGATGCAGCGTGCCGCCCTCGTTGTGGGGGCGCAGCACCTCGGGCAGCCGATACATGCAGCAGGGCGGGAAGCCGAGCCCGTCGGGCGGCGGCCTCAGGCCGGTGGCGTTGGCGATGGCCGCCATCTCGATGGCCGACTTGGTGCCGTCGAGGAACGAGTTGAACATCTGCGGGTTCATGCCCGCGGCCTCGGCCTCCTCGGCGGTGCGGCCGTAATGCGACCAGACCGTATCCGGCGTCGAGGCGTGATAGTGCGGCAGGTACTTGGTGCCCTTGCCCGCGGCCACCACCTCGAAGCCGCAGGCGCGCGCCCAGTCCACCAGCTCGCAGACCAGCGCCGGTTGGTCGCCATAAGCCATGCTGTAGACGACGCCGGCGCTCTCGGCCTCGCGGGCGAGCAGCGGGCCGGCCAGCACGTCGGCCTCCACGTTGACCATGACGATGTGCTTGCCGTGGGCGAAGGCGGTGCGCGCATGGCGCACGCCCGCCGCCGGCGAGCCGGTGACCTCGAGCACCACGTCGACGTCGTCCCGCGCCGCCAGCGCCGCGCCGTCCTCGACGAAGTCGGTGGCGTCGACCAGCTCCTCGGGCCAGCCCACGGTCTGGCAGGCGGCGCGGGCGCGGTCGGGCGAGAGGTCGGCGATGGCCGTGACCGCGATGGCCGGGCTGGTCGGCACCTGGCTCAGGAACATCGAGCCGAACTTGCCGGCCCCGATCAGGCCGACCTTGACGGGCCCCTCCGCGTCGAGGCGGCGGAGGGCGAGAGCGTTGAGGTTCATGTGGGCGTGCCTCCCAATACGATTGACGACGGCGGGCGGCCATCATCGGACGGTTGAGGGCGCGGAGCAAGCCGTGCGCCGCGCTGAAACGGGCGCGAAACAAAGTTGCTTCTCAGCCGTGAAAGGGTGCCAAGACGGATGCCGAAATCGGTCGATGAGACACTTTCTTGCGATTTTCGGGGCCCGTCTTGACGCCCGGCGCCGGGTAACCCCAAGTCAATGATTGGGAGTTACTTTTTAGCGAAGCCGGTTGGGTGGGGCGGTTCGTTATCTTGGGACGGAGGTCGCCATGAAAGCATCGCCGGTGCATCTGGTGTTCCGCAACGAGGCCTTTGCGGACCACGAGCAGATCGTGTTCTGCCGCGACGTCGAAAGCGGCTTGAGCGCCATCATCGCCATCCACGACACCACGCTCGGGCCGGCCCTCGGCGGCACCCGCATGTGGCCCTACGAGTCCGAGGCCGCGGCGCTGCGCGACGTGCTGCGCCTCTCTCATGGTATGACCTACAAGAACGCGCTCGCCGGCCTGCCGCTCGGCGGCGGCAAGGCGGTGATCGTCGGCGATCCGAAACGGCACAAGTCGCCGGCGCTGTTCCACGCCTATGGGCGCTATGTGGACCGGCTGGGCGGCGCCTATCTGACGGCCGAGGATGTGGGCGTGTCGGTGGACGACGTGGTGGAGGTGGGCACGGCCACCGCTCATGTGCGCGGCATCCCCGAGGGCGGCGCCGGCGATCCGTCGCCGCATACCGCCTACGGCGTCTACAAGGGCATCGTCGCGGCCGCGCGGCACAAGCATGGGAGTGCCGATCTCGACGGCATCACCGTCTGCGTGCAGGGCCTCGGCCAGGTCGGCATGGCGCTGGCGGAGCTGCTGCAC
The DNA here is from genome assembly GCA_022361215.1 of Hyphomicrobiales bacterium. Classification (GTDB taxonomy): domain Bacteria; phylum Pseudomonadota; class Alphaproteobacteria; order Rhizobiales; family Methyloligellaceae; genus JAKSBI01. The sequence continues at coordinate 16,072 of JAKSBI010000739.1, forward strand.
GAGGCGGGCGCGGGTCTCGTCGTCGCCGATGTGCGCGACGCCGCGGTCGCCGATGCGGTCGAGCGCTTCGGTGCCGAGGCAGTGTCACCGCAAGAGGCCCACGCAGCGGATTGCGACGTGTTCGCGCCCTGCGCGCTCGGCGCCGTCTTGAACGAGCGGACCATCCCCGAGCTCAAGGCCCGGATCGTCGCCGGCAGCGCCAACAACCAGCTCGAGAGGTCGGCCGACGGCGAGCGCCTTTTGGAGCGGGGCGTGCTCTACGCGCCGGACTTCGTGATCAACGCCGGCGGCGTCATCTGCATCTCCCACGAGGGGCCGGACTTCGACCTCGAGGCCATGCGCAAGGACGTGGCCGCCATCGGCGACACGCTCGCCACGATCTTCGCGCGCTCCGACGCGCAAGGTCTCGCCACCTCCGTGGTCGCCGACCGCATGGCCGAGGAGCGGCTTGCCGAGGCCCGCAACGCCGCCGCGGCGGGCTGAACGCCAATTTCCCTTGCGATGCCGGGTCCCCGCGCCTAGGTTTCGGCGCGCCCAGCCTGCTGGCGTTTTGCAGAGATCTTGAGGTCCGCCGAAGGGAGACCGCCGACATGGCATTCATTTCCGATGCGCTTCAACGGGTGAAGCCGTCGCCCACCATCGCCGTCACGACGAAGGCAGCGGAGCTGAAAGCGGCCGGCCAGGACGTCATCGGCCTCGGCTCCGGCGAGCCGGACTTCGACACGCCCGACAACATCAAGCAGGCGGGCATCGACGCCATCAATCGCGGCTACACCAAATACACCGCCGTCGACGGCATCCCCGAGCTGAAGCAGGCCATCTGCAACAAGCTGAAGCGCGAGAACGGCCTGGACTACAAGCCGAACCAGGTGACCGTCGGCACCGGCGGCAAGCAGGTCCTCTACAACGCCCTGATCGCCACCTTGAACCCGGGCGACGAGGTGCTGATCCCGGCGCCCTACTGGGTCAGCTATCCGGACATGGCGCTGCTCGGCGGCGGCGAGCCCGTGGTCATCGAGACCGGCATCGAGAGCGGCTTCAAGCTGACGGCCGAAGCGCTGGAGCGGGCGATCACGCCGAAGACCAAGTGGCTGATCTTCAACTCGCCCTCCAACCCCTCGGGCGCGGCCTATTCGCGCGACGAGCTGAAGGCGATCACCGACGTGCTGCTGCGGCACGAGCACGTCTGGATCCTCACCGACGACATGTACGAGCATCTGGTCTATGACGGCTTCGCGTTCACCACGCCCGCCCAGGTGGAGCCCGGCCTCTACGACCGCACGCTGACCATGAACGGGGTCTCCAAGGCCTATTCCATGACCGGCTGGCGCATCGGCTACGGCGCCGGCCCGGTGGAGCTGATCGCGGCCATGCGCAAGATACAGTCGCAGTCGACCTCCAACCCCTGCTCGGTCAGCCAATGGGCGGCGGTGGAGGCGCTCGAAGGCCCGCAGGACTTCATCGCCGAGCGCGCCGAGGTGTTCAAGCAGCGCCGCGACCTGGTGGTCTCGATGCTGAACCAGGCCTCGGGGATCGACTGCCCGACGCCCGAAGGGGCCTTCTACGTCTACCCCTCCTGCGAGGGCTGCATCGGCAAGACCACGCCAGGCGGCAAGACCCTCGAGACGGACGAGGACTTCGTGACGGCGCTCCTGGAGGACGAGGGCGTCGCCGTCGTCCACGGCGCGGCCTTCGGCCTCTCGCCCTTCTTCCGCATCTCCTACGCCACCTCGACGGAGGCGCTCGAAGAGGCCTGCCAGCGTATCCAGCGGTTTTGCGCCAGCCTCAGGTAGGTGCGGCGCTGGCGGGATGCCGGCGCGGGTCACTGCTGCAGGGGAGATGAACCGGCCAGGGAGGGCTCCGTGCTAAGCAGCAGGTGGCTACACGTAACCGGCCTGGCCGTCACGGCTCCGATCGTGATCGTTTTGTGTGCCATAGCGGTCGACCAGTTCCTCTCCGGAGATCATGCCGTTGGCTGGCGCAGTGGCGGGAAGCTGCCGCCAAGCGCGACAGGCTCCGTGGATACCTATCTGATTGCCGTCCTCGCCGCCGTGGTCTGGCTCGGCGGTCTGGTGAAGGTCGTGCGCATGTTCAGGAAGAGCGTGCCGGGATCGATGGGAGAGAGTGGATGAGTCCCATGGAAGCCAAGGGACCCTTGCTCCCGAAACCAATGCGAGAGAGGCGCGACTCAGCTTAGAGTCGAAGCCTCAACCGGCAATTGGGGAGGCCGGTCCTCCGTCTCGGAACGGCATCGGAGACAGGAGGCCGGCCTCAACGCATGGTCTGCGGCGCGATCAACGACGCGCCTGGGCCATCAGCGCCTTGACCCGTACGCTGGACTCTTGATCGCCACTGCGCGATGCGCGCTCGTACCAGTTGATCGCCTTCTCGAGATCGGGCTGGATCCCCTGGACGCCGAGCTGACCCAGCAGATCCGGATCGTAGGACTTGGCCAGCGCCACCATCGCTTTCACGCTGCCGCGCTGGGCGGCATGCTCGAAGATGAGCCGCGCGCCGGCGATGTCGCCGTCTCGCATCAGCCCCTGGCCACGCGACAGCAGGCGGCTTTCCGCGGCTTCCGAGATGGTCCTCTGCACCGGCGCGGGCGCCCGTTGCGCCTGTTCCTGGCGCGGCGGAGCCGTCTCGACCGGCGCCGGGGCCGGGTTCACCGCCGCCTGGCGGGACCGTGGCGTCGGCGCGGGCGGCGCGGCCGTCTCGCGCGGCGGCTGCGCGGGCGCGGCGCTGAACTGGCGGGCCTGCGGCGCCGGGGCCGGTAGCGGCGCTGGCTCGGCCCGCTTGGCGGGGGCCACGGCGACCGCTAGCTTGCGGGCTTCCGGCAGGGTGCCGTTGCTGGTGACGAGCGTGACGTCGAGCACCAGCAGGCCCGGCGAGGCGTTGGTCGGCAGCAGGAGCTGCAGGCCGTCGGCCTGCGACGGCGGCACGATCCAGGTGTCCTCGCGGATCTGCTGACCCGCGGAGAGGCGGGAGCCCGCGGGCAGGCCCTGCATCATGATGGAGGTGTCCGGGCCGTCGGCGTTGGAGGGCAGCGTCAGCTTCAGATCGATCGGCTCGCCGGCGGCGCCGCTGGCGGGCTCGACGGTGAACTGGACCTGCGGAAGCTGGACCTGCGCCGGTCCGCTGTCCGTGATCGCGGCCGACCCGGTGTCCCCGCCATTGGGCGTGGCGGCCGCGAGGGTGGTGCCGGAGGCCGCGCCGTCCCGAGCCGCGCCCGGCTGCGCCTCGGACGCGGCGGCGGGCTCGCTGTCCTCCCGGATCCGCGAGGCGGCGACGGCCGGCGCCGGCGCCGTATCGGCAATCTCGGGCTCCGCCGGCGACCGCTCCATGATCCAGGGATAGGCGTAGATCAGGCCGCCGGTGCCGACGAGCAGGCTGAGCGCGATCGCCGAGAGCACCATCGGGCGCTGCGGGCGTCGGCTCTGCATCTCCGGCCGCGGCAGGGGCGGGGGCAGGCTCGGCTGCTGGCCCGGGCTGCTGCCGTCGCTCAGGACCGCGTGGGCGGTGTCGAGCGTCTGATTGAGCTGCTCCAGAATCTCGATCAGCTCGGGATCGTAGACCACCTTCGGGTCCTTGCCGGCGGTGTCGAGCTGCGGCACCTGCGGCGCGCGGGCGGCCGAGGCGCCGCTGCCGATCTCGCCGATGCGGGCCGCGATGCGGTTCTCCAGGTTGTCGATGTCGGCCGCGCCGAGCCGCTCGCCGCCGCGCTCCTCGGGCGAGGCCGGCGACCGGCCGACATTGTGCGCGAAAGCGGCCACGTGCTCGTCGTCGTTGGCGGGTGAGACCTCGTCGATCGCCGCCACCAGCGACTTGGGACGCGGATCGGCGCCCGGGTCCTCGCCGGGTCCGTCCGCCGGCGCGTCGGCGCCGCCATTGTGCGTGCCGAACGGCGACGCCCCCAGGCGCGAATTCTGGTCGCTTGGGAACTTGATCGAGTTCTTGGATGAGAAAGTGGGGTGACTGGCCATTATGAAACTCCCGGACTCAAACCGCGCCTTGCCCGCGAAACGCCGTCGGCCGACGGACAAGCGAGCACAAGACCATCGTCGCAGCACCGCCCATGCCGTTCGTTGTGTCTACCGAAGGGGCGATATGCTGCGGTCGAATTCGTATGAAGCGTTGACTAGAGCGGCACATGGATGCCGTTGCCGCATGACAAACCACGATCCCGACCGCCCGCACGGTCATGGATCGCCGACCCCGACTTTCCGACGGCGGCAGCCTGCAAACCGTCGATCGATTGCGCTGCACCGCAACACGATGCGCGCCATGTCTTGCCCAAACTGAGCAGGCACCGTACGCAAAGCAAAGGCGCCATGAGTCCCTCCAGGAAACGCGCGACTTACCTTAGACCCCCAGCTCTTGATCTTATAGCCCTGGCTCGACAAGTAACGCAACACTTTGCCGATAGTGAGGCGAGAACACTGAGATTTTGGCTGAGGACGGCCAATTCGGACGGTTGCCGAGACTCGAACGGAGCACAGATAGGCAGTGCGCTGATTCAGCTCGGAATTGGGTCCTTCGAGACCTTGGCCCGGCCGCTCACGGGCCAGATCCCGTGGCGATGCCGCCGTCGCTGCCGACGGGGTGCGCCACAATTCCCACCCGACTGTTGGTCTAGGGGAAGCGCCGTGCACGTTTTCTTGATATAGGATGGTCATCCTCTTCCGTTGAGCGGGCCGTAATACTGCCTATGCTGTGGCTCGACTCGGAGAAGGCGGCCCAATGAAGGCTATTCGATGACGACGCATACGAGACGGTCTGTGCGCGGGGCGGTGGCTCTCGCGATGGGGCTGTGTCTGGCGGCGGGTTCCGCGCCGGCGCAGGAGCCGTCGCTCGTGCGCGTCGAGGCCGTGCGCTACGAGCCCCTGACGCAGACCGTGCCCGTGATCGGGCGCCTGGTATCGCTGAGGTCCGGCAACATCGCGGCGCGCATCGCGGGGCCGGTGGAGCAGATCTTCGTCGATGTGGGCAGCCGGGTCACCCAGGGCCAGGTGATCGCCGTCCTGGACGACGAGACCCTGAAGGCGGACAAGGCGCTGGCGGCCAGCGAGCTGGCCGAGGCGCGGGCCGACCACAAGACCTGGGACGCCGAGGTCGAGCTGGCGCGCACCGAGCTGAAGCGCCAGGGCGGCTTGAAGAAGTCGGTGGCCTTCTCCCAGGCCAAATACGAGGATGCCCAGAAGAAGGTCGCCGTCGCGGAATCGAAGGTGAAGCGGGCGGAGGCCAATATCGCCATCAAGGAAGCCGCGCTGGAGCGCAAGATCCTCGACGTCGAGTACGCCGTCGTGCGCGCGCCCTATGACGGCGTCGTGGTGCAGCGCTTCACGGAGATCGGCGCCTATGTCAACAAGGGCGACGCGCTGGTCCGGCTGATCGGCGACCGCGCCCTGGAGATCGAGGCGGACGTTCCCTATCTGCGGCTCTCGGGCCTGACGGCGGGCCGCATCGTGGACGTGACGCTCGACGACGGCACGCAGCACCGGGCCAAGGTGCGTGCGGTGCTGCCGTCGGAAAACCCGCTGACCCGGACGCGGGTGGTGCGTTTCGAGGGCATCTTCGAGGAGACCACCCGGCCGCTGGCCGACTCCCAGTCGGTGACCGTCGCCGTTCCCATCGGCGTCGAGCGCCGGGTCCTGACCGTGCACAAGGACGCGGTCCTGAAACGGCAGGGCGGGGACCTGGTCTTCGTCATCGCCGACGACACGGCCACGCCGCGCCCGATCCAGCTCGGCGAGGCGGTGGGCAGCCGGATCGAGGTGCTGAACGGCCTGAAGGACGGCGACCGCGTCGTCGTGCGCGGCAACGAGCGCCTCACGCCCGGCGCCAAGGTGCGGATCGAGAAAGGCTCCACATGAACCTGATCCGCATCGCCATCGAGCGGCCCAGCGCCGTCGTGGCGGTGGTGCTGATGGTGGTGCTGTTCGGTATCGTGGCGCTGCAGACCATCCCGATCCAGCTCGCGCCGGACGTGAACCGGCCGATCATCACCATCCAGACCGAGTGGGGCGGCGCCGCGCCGGCGGAAGTCGAGCGCGAGGTGGCCATCCGCCAGGAGGAGGTGCTCACGGGCATCTCGGGGCTGGCCGAGATCACCAGCCGCTCGGAGCAGGGCCGCGCGCGGGTGACGCTGGAGTTCAACGTCGGCACCAACATGGACCGCGCCCTGCTGCTGGTGGCCAACCGGCTCGACCGGGTGACCGACTATCCGGACGAGGCCGACGAGCCGACCATCAAGATCGCCGGTGCCGAGGACTCGCCCATCGCCTGGTTCATCGTCACGCGCCAGCCCGGCAACACAAGGCCGATCCACGAATATGGCGACTTCGTCAAGGACGTGATCAAGGACCGCGTCGAGCGGGTGGTCGGCGTCGGCGAGGTCAATGTCTATGGCGGCAGCGAGCGCGAGATCGAGATCGTCATCGAGCCGGCGCTGCTGGCCCGCTACGGCCTGACCGTCAGCCAGGTGCTGCAGGCGCTCAGGCGCGCCAACGCTGCCATCGGCGCCGGCGACGTGGAGGAGGGCAAGCGCCGCTACGTGGTGCGCACCGAGGCCGAGCTGAACACGCTGGAGACCATCCGGCGCGTGGTGCTGCGCTCCGTGCGCGACCAGGCCACCGGCCGGCTGGCCCGCGTCACCGTGGCCGACGTGGCCAAGGTCGGCTTCTCCTACAAGGAGCCGGCGGCCAATATCCGGCTGCAGGCCGAGGCCGCCATCGCCTTCAATGCCGAGCGCGAGACCGGGGCCAACGTCATCGAGACCATGCGCGGCATCGACGAGGCCATTGCGGAGCTGAACGAGTCCGCCGTGCCCGGCGCCGGCCTGAAGCTGCGCCAAGTCTACGACGAGACCGTCTACATCAACTCGTCCGTGGATCTGGTGCAGCAGAACATCTGGGTCGGCGGCACGCTGGCCGCCCTGGTGCTGCTGATCTTCCTGCGCTCCTGGCGGGCCACGCTGATCGTGTCGCTGGCCATCCCGGTCTCGGTGATCGGCTCGTTCGTCGCCATGGCGGCGCTCGGGCGCTCGCTCAACGTGATCTCGCTGGCCGGCATCGCCTTCGCCGTGGGCATGGTGGTGGACGCCGCCATCGTGGTGCTGGAGAACATCTTCCGGCTGCGCGAGCAGGGCAAGCCGCCGCGGATCGCGGCCTATGAGGGCGCCCAGCAGGTCTGGGGCGCGGTGCTGGTCTCGGCCCTCACCACGGTCATGGTCTTCATCCCGATCCTGATCATGCAGCTCGAGGTGGGCCAGCTCTTCCGCGATATCGCGGTGGCCATCTCGGTCTCGGTGCTGCTCTCGCTGCTGGTCTCCGTCACCGTGCTGCCGGCGCTGGCGAGCCGTCTGCTGATCGGCACCGGCCGCAAGGAGAGCGAGGCCATCAAGCGGCTGCCGCTGCCGGGCATCGACCATCTGGGGCGCGGCTTCATCGTCGCCGTGCTCGGCTTCGTGCGCCTGGTCACGCGCAGCCGCGCCGCCGCCCTCGTCGTCGTCGCCCTGACCTCGACCGCAGCCATCACCGGCGCCTGGAACTATCTGCCCAAGCTCGAATATCTGCCGGAGGGCAACCGCAACCTGATGTTCGGCATCGTGATCCCGCCGCCGGGCTACAATCTCGACACCACCACGAAGATCGCCAAGCGGATCGAGAACGAGATCCGGCCGCTCTGGAAATCGGTGTCGGGCCCGGACAGCGCGCCCGGCGAGCCGCCCAAGATCGACCGCTTCTTCTTCGTGGCGACGCGGGCGCAGACCTTCCTCGGCGCCGCCGCCGTCGACGCCAAGCGCGCCGCGGAGCTGAAGGACGTGCTGAGCGAGCCGGTGTTCAAGGAGCCTGGCACCTTCGCCATCATCAACCAGCTCTCGATCTTCGGCCGCGGCCTCAGCGGCGACCGCAAGATCGAGCTCGATATCTCCGGCCCCGAGCTGGAGAGCATCCTGAGCGTGGCGCTGCGCGCCACCGCCCGCATCGGCGCCGTGCTGCCGCAGGCCGAGGGCAACCAGTTCCGTCCCAATCCGGGCCTGGAGCTCGGCGCGCCCGAGGTGCGGGTCACGCCCGACCGGATGAAGCTGGCGGACAACGGCGTCAGCGCGCGCGAGCTCGGCGAGGCCATCGACACCTTCAACGACGGCCTGCGCGTGGCCGAGGTGACGGTCGGCAACGACCGGCTCGACCTGATGCTCAAGGGGCCCTATCGGGACATCACCTCGACCCAGGGCGTGGGCAACCTGCCGGTGGTGACCCAGGGCGGCCAGATCCTGCCGGTCTCGTCCATGGCGAGCGTGACGCTGACGGCGGGACCGACGGAGATCCGCCACCGCGAGCGCGAGCGCACGGTGACGCTCGAGGTCGTGCCGTCGCCGCAGCTCGCGCTGGAAAGCGCCCTCGACCTGATCCGCGACAAGGTCATCGCGCCGGTGCAGGAGGAGGGCCTGCCCGACGGCGTGACGATGAAGATCTC
>JAKSBI010000092.1 GCA_022361215.1 Hyphomicrobiales bacterium
CGGGGTGCCATGCGGACGGGCCAGCGTGATAGGGGAGATAGGGGCCTGACCCCTGTTGCAGCTCCCTCGCAACCCTTCTCCGTCATTCCGGCGAAAGCCGGAATCCATTCCACATCGCCATACGGCAGGGACCGTCGGGGCAAGTCTCCTCCTCTCGGCCACCACTGCGCTTTCGCGGGAATGACGGGGGAGGGGCGGATGGCGATAGGGGGCTGACCGCTGTTTCTTTATCGCTCACGGCTGTTCCTCGCTGCGCTCGGGCCTGCGCGGGCGCCCGAGACCAGGACCGGTTCCCGCGAGGCAGAGTCACGAGACGTTAAGGACCGATGCTGCCTCCCGATGGTTCTACCATCGGTCTCGGGGTGCCATGCGGACGGGCCAGGGAGATAGTGAAATAGGGGTCAGGCCCCTACGACCTTTCTCCGTCATTCCCGCGAAAGCGGGAATCCATTTACAGGTGCCACTCGCACAGTCCGATCGGTCGGCACGCACGGCTTCCGTGGAGCACACCCTCAACTCCTATACCCAGCCGCAGCCACCAATGGATTCCGGCTTTCGCCGGAATGACGCGAGAAGGGCGACGTACGCTCCCGCAGCGCCCCCGCTACTTCTCCGCCGGCAACGCCGTGGCGGGCGCCGGGCGGCCGGTGACGGCGCGGAAGGCGCGGGCGATGTCCTCGCCGATGCCGATCAGGCTCGGCACCAGGATGAGCACCAGCACGGTGGCGGCAGCGAGCCCGAAGACCAGCGTGACCGCCATGGGGATCAGGAACTGGGCCTGCCGGCTCTGCTCGAAGAGCAGCGGCAAGAGCCCGCCGATGGTGGTCAGCGAGGTCAGCAGCACGGCGCGGAAGCGGTCGCGCGACGCACCGACCGCCGCCTCGCCGAGCGTGTCGCCCTCGCGCTGGCGGCGCACCACCTGGCTGACCAGGATGATCGAGTCGTTCACCAGAATGCCCGAGAGCCCCAGGAGGCCGATCATGCTGATGATCGTCAGGTTGTAGCCCATGGCCATGTGGCCGAGGATGGCGCCGACGATCCCGAACGGGATGATGGCCATGACGGCGAGCGGCCGGGCGTAGCTCTCGAACACCCAGGCCAGGATGATGTAGATCAGCACCAGCGCCACCAGGGCGCCGAGCTTCAGGTCCGCGAAGGAGTTGGCGCGGTCCTCCGCCTGTCCCTTGAAGGCGTAGCGGAGGCCGTGCTTGCGCGCCAGCTCCGGCAGCAGCCCGGCCTCCAGCCGCGCGACGATCGCCGCGAGATCGGTGACCTCGTCGTCGATGTCGGCGGTGACCGAGACCGTGCGCAGACCGTCGCGCCGCTGGATGATCGAGAAGCCCGCTTCCTCGCGCACCGTCACGACCTCGGTGAGCGGCACGCGGCCGCCTTCGGGACTGCGCAGATAGATCTCCTTCAGCACGTGCACGCCGGCGATCTCCTGCACGCGCTTGACCCGCACCGTGATCTCCTCGTCGCCCCTGGCGAAACGCGTGGCGATGGCGCCGTCGAAGGCGTTGCGGACCTGCCGCCCCACGCTCTCGGAGGTGAAGCCCATGGCGGCGCCGCGCGGCGTGACCTCCAGGATCAGCTCCTGCTTGCCATAGGGCAGATCGTCGTCGATGGCCGTGACGCCCGGAAAGCCGGTCATGGCCGCGCGCAGCTCCAGCGCCGCGGCCTTCAGCGACGCGACGGGCGCGTCCTGCAGGCGAATGTCGAGGTCGCGCCCCGGCGGTCCGGCCCGCTGGCTGACGATGGTCACCTTCTCCACGCCGGGGATCGAGGGGAGCTGCTTGCGCCAGGCGGCGACGATGGCCTTGGTCGGGATCGAGCGCACCTCGCTCGGCGTGAGCTGCGCCCGGATCTGCGCGAGGTTGTCGCCGCGGTTGCGCCCGGCCACGCCGAGATTCGTGAAGCTGGTCTCGACCAGGCGCTCCTTGCCGCCGGAGATCGTCTCGGCGGCATCCGTCAGCGACGCCTCGATGCGTTGCAGCGCCGGGCGCTGCTCGGCCCGTGGCGTGCCGGCGCCGAAGGTGACGTAAGCGATGATGTTCTCGGGCTCCGGCGCCGGGAAGAAGCTGAAGCCGACGCGGCCGCCGGCGATCAGGCCCATGCAGAAGATCAACATCGCGACCGTGAAGGCGACGGTGGTGTAGCGCCAGTTGTAGGCGGTGCGCACGAACCGGTGGTAGGGCCCGTCGCGGAAGCCGTTGAGCCCCCGGTCGAAGGCGCGCCGGAAGCGGTTCGGCTCCCGGCGCCGCTTGCCGAAGCCGTGCCGCAGATGGCCGGGCAGGATCAGGAAACACTCGATCAGGCTGGCGATCAGCACGGCGACCACCACCAGCGGGATCGCCTGCATGATGTCGCCGATGCGGTCGCTGATCAGGAAGATCGGAAAGAACGCGGCCTGGGTGGTGAGCGTGGCGGCGAACACCGGCATCAGCATGCGCGAGGCGCCGCGCTCCGCGGCCTCCAGCCGGCTGTCGCCGAGCTGCTGGCGCGTCGCCGTATGCTCGCCCACGACGATGGCGTCGTCGACGATGATCCCCAGCATCATGATCAGCGCGAACATGGAGACCATGTTGATGGTCTGCCCGCTGGCCCACATCACGGCGAGCGTCGCCAGGAAGGCCACCGGAATGCCGACCGCCACCCAGAAGGCCACGCGCGCGTCCAGAAAGATGAACAGGATGATCAGGACCAGCACCAGCCCCTGCAGGCCGTTCTTCAAGAGGATGCCCAGCCGCTGCTGCACGAACTTGCCGCGCACGTCGTACTTCACCACCTTGAGCGAGGCCGGCAGCGTCGGCTTCGCCTCGGCCATATAGGCTTCGAGGGTGCGCATGGTCTCCAGCGTGTCGGCCGAGACCGCGCGCTGCACGCTGAGCTCGATGGCCTGCGCCGCGCCCTGCTGACCGATGGCCTGCTGGCGCTCGAACCGGGTCTCGACCTCGGCGATCTCGCCCAGACGCACCTTCTCGCCCGTGCGCTCCGACTTGACCTCGATCCCGGCCAGCGTGTCGGGGGTGCGGCGCTCGCTGAGCGCGCGGAGCTGGAACTCCACGTCGCCCTCGACGACGCCGGACGGCAGATCGCGGGTGTCCTCGCGGATGCGCTGCCCGATATCGCCGAGCGTCAGGTCGAGGCGCCGCAGCTCCGCCTCCTTGACGCGCACCCAGATCTCCTCGTCCCGGGCGCCGACCATCGAGACCTTGTCGATGCCGGCGGAGAGCAAGCCGTCGCGCAGGCGCTTGGCGTAGGCCTTCAGGACCTGCTCGCTAAAGGGGCCGGAGACCGCGATGCGGGCCACCGGCTCGAAGAAGGTGATGCGGCTGATCACCGGCTCCTCGGAGTCCTCCGGAAGCGTGGTGACGCCGTTCACCGCCTGCTCGACGTCCGCCAGCGCCTTCTGCATGTCGGCATCGGCGTTGAACTCGATATAGATGACACCCGAGCCCTCGCGGGCCACCGAGATGACCTCGTCGACGCCGTCGAGGAAGCGCAGCTCGGGCTCGAGCGCATCGAGGATGTTCTCCTCCACATCCGACGCGCTGGCGCCCGTCCAGGTCACGGTGATGGTGATCTGCGGGATCTCGATGGTGGGAAAGAACTGGGTGTTGAGCCGCTGCAGGCTGTAGAGCCCGATGACGATCATCGCCACCATCAGCAGGTTCGAGGCGGTGGGATGCCGGACGAAGAGCCCGACCAGGCCGCCGGCGGCGCCGCGCTCGCTCACCGGAGGCGGGCCCCGGCGCGTCGTGTTGCCTGCTCGCGCACGCGCAGGCCCTCGCCGGCGCTGGAGAGCCGCGTGGTCACGACCCGGTCGCCCGCGGCGATCTTGCCGCGCACCAGGATGTCCTCGCCGGCCGTGCCGACCACCTCGACCGCCCGTTCCGAC
>JAKSBI010000709.1 GCA_022361215.1 Hyphomicrobiales bacterium
GCGCGGCCACCGGCGTCGGCGGCATTTTGCGGGACGTGTTCACCATGGGCGCGCGACCCGTCGCGGCGATGAACGCGCTGCGCTTCGGCGAACCCGACCACCCCAAGACCCGGCATCTGGTCTCCGGCGTCGTCGCCGGCATCGGCGGCTACGGCAACTGCGTGGGCATTCCGACCGTCGGCGGCGAGGTCAATTTCGACGCGGGCTACAACAACAACATCCTGGTCAACGCCATGTGCGTCGGCTTGGCGCCGGCCGACCGGATCTTCTATTCGGCCGCCAAGGGCGTGGGCCACCCGGTGGTCTATGTGGGCTCCAAGACCGGCCGCGACGGCATTCACGGCGCCACCATGGCCTCGGCCGAGTTCGACGAGGACTCGGAGGAGAAGCGGCCCACGGTCCAGGTGGGCGACCCCTTCACGGAGAAGCTGCTGCTGGAGGCCTGCCTGGAGCTGATGGGCGAGGACGCCATCATCGCCATCCAGGACATGGGCGCGGCCGGCCTGACCTCGTCCTCCGTCGAAATGGCGGACAAGGGCGGCGTCGGCATCGCGCTGGACCTGGATGCGGTGCCCTGCCGGGAACAGGCGATGACCGCCTACGAGATGATGCTGTCGGAGAGCCAGGAGCGCATGCTGATGGTGCTGAAGCCCGGCTCCGAGGCACTGGCCAGCGGCATCTTCGAGAAATGGGGCCTGGATTTCGCGGTCGTCGGGAAGACCGACGACACGGGCCGGCTGGTGATCCGGCACCAGGGCCGGATCGAGGCCGACATGCCGGTGCACGCCCTGGCCGACTCCGCGCCGGAGTACAAGCGGCCCTGGAGCCTGCCGGAGCCTCCGGCCCTGCTCGCGGCCGAAGACGTGCCCGCGCCCAACAGCCTCGGCGCGGCACTGGAGGCGCTGATCGGCTCGCCCCATCTCTGCTCCCGGCGCTGGGTCTGGGAGCAGTACGACCACATGGTGATGGGCGACACGGTGCAGCGCCCCGGCGGGGACGCCGGTGTCGTGCGCGTGCACGGCACCACCAAGGGGCTGGCCGTCACCACCGACGTGACGCCCCGCTACTGCGCCGCGGACCCCGAGCAAGGCGGCCGGCAGGCCGTGGCGGAAGCCTGGCGTAACCTGACCGCCGTCGGCGCGACGCCGCTCGCCCTCACCGATTGCATGAATTTCGGCAATCCCGAGCGGCCCGAGATCATGGGCCAGTTCGTGGGCTGCATCCAAGGCATGGCGGCGGCCTGCACGGCGCTCGACTTCCCCGTCGTCTCCGGCAACGTCTCGCTCTACAACGAGACCAACGGCGTCGCCATCCCACCGACCCCGGCCATCGGCGGCATCGGGCTCATTCCCGACATCGCGCAGATGGCGACCATGGCCCTGGAGGGTCCGGGCCAGGCGCTGCTGCTGATCGGCGCCGAGCATGGTCATCTGGGCCAATCGCTTTACATGGACGTCTGTCTGGGTCGCCGCGAGGGCGCGCCGCCGCCTGTCGACCTGGACGCCGAGCGACGCGCCGGCGATTTCGTCCGGCAGCTCATCCATGACGGTTCGGTGAGCGCCGTGCACGACCTCTCAGACGGCGGCCTGCTCGTCGCCGTCGCGGAAATGGCCTTGGCTGGAGACATCGGCGTCGTGCTGGACCCGCTGCCCGATCGCTTGCCGGCCCACGCGCTGGCTTTCGGAGAGGATCAGGGCCGCTACCTGGTCGCGGCCACCGAAAGCGCCGCACATGACATCCTCGAGGGCGCCGGCGCAAGCGGCCTCCCGGCCAGGCGAATCGGCCTCACCGGCGGCGATGCCATTGCCATCGACGGCGAGCCCCCGCTGTCGCTCACTCATCTGGGGCACTTGCAACAAGTTTGGTTGCCGAACTATATGGGCACCATGTAGTATCCGCGTCGAAAGGAGGCTTGATCCGATGCCGATGGATTCAAAGGAGATCGAGCAGCTGATCAAAAAGAAGCTGCCGGACGCCCAAGTCACGATCCGGGACCTGGCGGGCGACGGCGACCATTACGCGGCCGAGGTCGTTTCGGAGACGTTCCGGGGCAAGACCCGCGTGCAGCAGCACCAGCTGGTCTACGAAGCGCTGGAAGGGAACATGGGCGGCACGCTGCACGCGCTGGCGCTGCAGACATCGGCCCCCAAGAGCCAATAAGGATACGACGCATATGAGCGAGCAACAGGTTCAGGACTGGATCCGCAACCAGGTCGGCAGCAACGACGTGGTGCTTTTCATGAAGGGCACTAGGCAGTTCCCGCAATGCGGGTTCTCGGGCCAGGTGGTGCAGATGCTCGATTATCTGGGCGTGGACTATGCCGAGGTCAACGTGCTCGACGATATCGCCATCCGCGAGGGCATCAAGGCCTATACGAACTGGCCGACCATCCCGCAGCTCTATGTCAAGGGCGAGTTCGCCGGCGGCTGCGACATCATTCGGGAGATGTTCCAGGCGGGCGAGCTGCAGTCGCTGCTGAGCGAGAAGGGCGTGGCCCACAACCAGCAGACCCAGACGGCTTAGGCGCCGCCGCTTCCAGCAAGAGAGAGATTTCGAGGCCGCCGCGGAGAGACCTCTTCGGCGGCCTGTTTGCGTCCGGCGCGGCGCTACCGCGAGTAGAACTCGATCACGAGATTGGGTTCCATCATCACCGGATAAGGCACGTCGGACAGAACCGGCTCGCGCGTCAGCGTCGCCTTCAGCTTGGAGTGGTCGGCGTCGATATAGTCCGGCACGTCGCGCTCGGCGCTCTGCACGGCCTCGATCACCAGCCCCAGGTCCCGCGACTTCTCCTTCACCTCGACGATGTCGCCCACGCGGCAGCGATAGCTCGGAATGTTGACCCGGCGGCCGTTGACCTTGACATGGCCGTGGTTGACGAACTGGCGCGCGGCATAGACCGTCGGCACGAACTTGGCGCGATAGACGATGGCGTCGAGGCGGCGCTCCAGCAGGCCGATGAGGTTTTCGCTGGTGTCCCCCTTGAGGCGCTCGGCCTCGCGGTAGATCGCCTTGAACTGCTTCTCGTTGATGTTGCCGTAATAGCCCTTCAGCTTCTGCTTGGCGCGAAGCTGAAGCCCGAAATCCGAAAGCTTGCCCCGGCGGCGCTGGCCGTGCTCGCCCGGGCCGTACTCGCGTTTGTTGATCGGGCTTTTCGGGCGGCCCCAGATGTTCTCGCCCATGCGGCGATCGATCTTGTATTTCGCGCGGACGCGCTTGGTCATCGTCTGGTCTCCAAGTCTAAAAGTGTGCTCTCGCGAATATGAAACGCGCCCTCCTCTGCCTCGCCAGGAGGCCGACAGGCCAGCCGCGAAACGGCTTGCCATGGGCACGTAGCAAAGGGCGGACCTAATGGGCCCGCCCGCGACGCTCTGTTACACGGATCGGAGCGTAAGTGTCAAACGCTTCCGACGATCAGGATTTCTCGGGCTCCTGCACATAGGCCTCGATCTCTTTCTTGACGCCTTTGCGCTGCTCGTCCGTGCAGGTCCGTTTGGATTTTGCCTTCGCCGCCTTCTTCAGACGCTCCTTGATCTGCGAGGCGTCCTTCTTCTCGTCCGTCTTCTCCTTGGCCTCGGCGAACTCAACGTTGCCCGTCAGCCACTGAACCGTGAAGAGGTGCAGGCGGTTGATGAACAGAAGCTGCTGCTCCGACCACTTCTTGGACACCCTCTCCCGCTTCATCATCTTGACGTAGTTGGCCGCCTGGTGCTCGGCCAGATCGCAGATCTGGGCATTCGCCGAGCGATGCGCGACGCGGATCACCCGGCGCGCATCCTCCATCGGGATCATGAACTTCGCCGGGTCGGACTTGTCGACCTTGACCTTCTTGCCTTCCGCCGTCTCGTATTCTTCCGGGACCAGGGTCCAGGCGAAACTGACAATGACGCGTACGGCCCGGTCGCTGGGCTGCTTTTTCTTTTGCGCGCCCTGCGCCGCAGCCGGTCCGAAACCGGTCCCCGCGACCATTACCGCCAGCGCCAGGACGCCAATCGCACTGAACAACGCCTTCTTCATTTCGAGCCCCTGTGTGCTGAGCCCAACACGATATTCCCTACGCTCGGTTGAGGTTTGCTGCCTGTCACCTTCAGTGTCATCGCAATACCATAAAGAGGGCGGAACTATGACACCTTTTTCCGACGCCTGTGCGCACGTGTCAGTGAAGCCACGATCCCCCTCAGGGTCCGCACCTCCTGCTCCGTGGCGCCCAGACGCACAAACATGTTGCGAATGTTTCGCACCATGATGGGGCGTTTTTCCGGCGGTCGTAAAAAACCGGAGGCGTCAAGCTCCGCCTCGATATGCTCGAGAAAACCGACGACCTCCGCACGCGTGGCCGGTCGGGATCCGCGCATCTGTAGCCCTTCTTGGGCGGGTCCGTCAAACGGCGTTTTGCGGCCGAGACTATCCGGACCGGTCTGCTTGAGCCATTCGTAGCCCAGGAGGAGCACGGACTGCGCCAGGTTCAGCGAGGCGAAGTCCGGATTGACCGGCGCGGTCACGATGGCATCGGCGAGCGCCAGGTGGTCGTTGTCGAGGCCGGCCCGCTCGCTGCCGAACAGGATCCCGCAGGCCTGCCCGTCCCGGCTGCGCGCCTGCATCTCGCGCACCGCCGTCTCGGGCGTCAGCACCGGCTTCACCATGTCGCGGCGCCGGGCCGTGGTGGCGCACACATAGCGCAGCTCGCCGACCGCTTCCTCGACATGCGCGAACACCCGCGCCCCGTCGATCACGGCATCGGCGCCGGAGGCGGCGGCACGCGCCTTCTCGTTGGGCCAGCCGTCGCGCGGTGTCACCAGCCGCAGGTCCGAAAGCCCGAAATTGGCCATCGCCCGCGCCGCGGTGCCGATGTTCTCCCCGAGCTGAGGTGCGACGAGGATCACCGCCGGAGGTGGCGCGATGGGTATGTCGGGGCCGTGCGGATCGTCTTCCGCGCCCCCCGTGTCGGGCGCACGAGCGCCCGCGTCCTTTGTGCTCTTTGTCACGGGCAATCACAATGCTATAGGGGTGCCGCGTCTGCAACGCCTGTGGCCCGGCGGGCATCATACCTCCACCCAGCTGCACGCTTCTTTCTGCTTTCGGGAGATCGGTGAATTATGGCGAAGATCAAGGTTGAGAATCCGGTCGTCGAGCTCGACGGCGACGAAATGACCCGCATCATCTGGCAGTTCATCAAGGACAAGCTGATCCACCCCTATCTCGACATCGATCTCAAATACTACGACCTGGGCGTCGAGCGGCGGGACGAGACGGACGACCAGATCACGATCGACGCCGCGGAGGCCATCAAGACCCACGGCGTCGGCATCAAGTGCGCCACCATTACCCCGGACGAGGCGCGCGTGGAAGAGTTCGGCTTGAAGCAGATGTGGCGCTCGCCCAACGGCACGATCCGGAACATTCTGGGCGGCGTCGTGTTCCGCGAGCCGATCATCTGCCAGAACGTGCCGCGCCTGGTGCCGGGCTGGACCAAGCCGATGATCATCGGCCGTCACGCCTTCGGCGACCAGTATCGGGCCACCGACTTCCTCGTGCCCGGCAAAGGCAAGCTGACCATCAAATGGGAGGCCGAGGACGGCTCCGACTCGATCGAGCGCGAGGTCTTCGACTTCACGGGCTCGGGCGTGTCGCTGGCCATGTACAACCTCGACGACTCGATCCGCGATTTCGCGCGCGCCTGCATGAACTATGCGCTGCAGCGCGAGTTCCCGCTCTACATGTCGACCAAGAACACCATCCTGAAGGCCTATGACGGGCGCTTCAAGGACCTGTTCCAGGAGATCTTCGACGCCGAGTTCAAGGACAAGTTCGAGGCCGCCGGCCTGACCTACGAGCACCGTCTGATCGACGACATGGTGGCGGCGGCGCTGAAATGGTCCGGCGGCTTCCTCTGGGCCTGCAAGAACTACGACGGCGACGTGCAGTCCGACACCGTGGCGCAGGGCTTCGGCTCGCTCGGCCTGATGACCAGCGTGCTGATGACCCCGGACGGCAAGACGGTCGAGGCCGAGGCGGCGCACGGAACCGTCACCCGGCACTACCGGGCGCATCAGCGCGGCGAGGAGACCTCCACCAACTCGACGGCTTCGATCTTCGCCTGGACACGCGGCCTGAAGCATCGCGCCAAGCTCGACGACAATGCCGAGCTGGCCCGCTTCGCGCAGACGCTGGAGGACGTGGTCGTCGACACCATCGAAGCGGGCTTCATGACCAAGGACCTGGCGCTGCTGGTGGGCGCGGATCAGTCCTGGCTCTCCACCACCGGGTTCCTCGACAAGATCGACGAGAACCTGCAGAAGGCGATGGGTGAACAGGCCGCGGCTTAAGCGAAACTCGCGGGCTGCCGGAGGGTCAGACGTCCGGCAGCCGGCTGGCCTTCATACGGGCCTCGGCCACGTCGCGGATATGCGCCACCATCTCGGGCTGGCGTCGGCACAGGTTGAGGAAATCGGCCTTGTTCAGCACCAGGAGACGGCATTTCACGCGGGCCGTGACCGCATGGGTGCGCAGGCGCTGCGCCAGCAGCGCCATCTCCCCGAAAAACTCCCCCTCCCCCAGCACGACCGTGCCGCCGTCGGCATCGACGGACACCTCGCCCGCGGCGATGAAATACATGGCGTCCGCCGGGTCGCCGGTGCGCAGGACCGGCATGCCCGCGGGATAGGA
>JAKSBI010000068.1 GCA_022361215.1 Hyphomicrobiales bacterium
GCTGTCAACAGCAGACTTGACGCAATCACTACATCTGCTAGCGCTTCAGGCAGTCAGTCACGAAATCTGCCATGCTGGTTTTGCTTGCATTGGCGCTTTTTGCCGTGAATTGTCACCGTAGTTTGGATGTAGACGACGGTCTCAAGCCTCGGCTATGTCCGATTTTGGCTGCAGGTAGTTTGAAAGGCGTCCAATGAGGTCATCGTATTCATTCTGAAGTCTCGGTTCCCGAACAGTTTTTGGACTCAACACGAGCCCTCGACCCCGCACTTTGATGCGATTGCCTTCTCGGGAATGCCACATCAACCTAGCAACAGATGGGAACATGGCGCTGCCTGCTTTGTCGCGTTCAGGCTCATTGGCGCAGTATCGGAATGCACCGAGCACAATGTCCGCGACCGAGGCGACATGAGACGCCCCATCACATGTCGACGCCAGACCCAGAATCCGTTCAAGTCGGACAGGATCTCTCCAGGGAAACTCAAGGCCCGTTTGGAACTTTTCCTGAAGATAGCGATATGGATATTTTACCGGCAACCTGTCTAGCAGTGCCAGTCCGAAATCATTGGCGTCGTTCTCGAGAAAGTCATTAAATCGGCCGAGAATCGTGTTAGCACCCCACTTGACTAAATCGTCGTGATCGGTGCTTCGCGCTAGTTCGTGCAACGTAACTTGTACACTGAATTTTGCACCGCACTTTTGAGCTGCCGTGATTGCGCGACGCTTTGCCTCCGTGTGTTTTTCCTTCGTTATGTGTTTGGGACAAGTCTTTGAGCTAAATTTGAGTGGGTCAGTTGGTTGAAACCCTGTATCCATACGAATTGCCTTTACCTCCGCGTGCAGGGCCTGCACTTGGGCTACGTTGACGAACAGGCCGCCGTAAACGAAGAATTTATTTCTCCCGTTCTGTTCGTGATCCGCCTCGTCACCCAGCATCAAATACATTTTGGTCCGCCTTATCCGATGGTACTAGCCGGACCAACAATGATCGTGTCATTTGCGAAGTTTTGGTAGTCTTGTTCGGCCTAAAGTCAGGACGTCTTCACTCCGACGCCTTAAGGGCATCGAACAGCAAAACGATTTTCGAAGCCGCAAGATGAAGTGCATAGGACGCCACATACGACGGCGTCTTTCGCGGAGTTCCACCTTGGCCGTGGCTGCCCTCCTCGTTGCGAACTTTGGGAAGCCCTGCACTCAATGTTGCGATCAATTGGTCAAATGAATTGTCGAGGTAATCCGGAAATAGGTTGTTGGCGCGCAGAGTCCTGACAAGATCACTGGCTCGGGCCTTTTCGTGGTAGTCCCAGCCTTTGATGTCACAGATTACCTTCATCGTGCTCTCAAAGGCATTCAGTGCATCCGTGATAGCATCCTTGTATTCACCTGCGCGATAGTGGCCGTGTGCCAGCAGAAATTCTTCCTCCGCGCCTTTGAAGCGTGGATTACGCAGGAATGAAAGGGCAGGCTTCACAATTTCTGAGTGAATTAACTGATTGTCGACCCGTATTATCTCACCATTTTCGAACTGATAACCAATACCAGATTCCTTAAATCGAAAATTTAGCTCGATAGTCGCGTCGACCGGTCTTTGGCTGATGCCTCTGTCTTCTTTCTTGCCTGGGCTCAATCTGGGATAGATGGCCTCTGCAGCGCGAAAGCTAAGTTCAACAATATCTAGCCACTCATCGATTTCTTCTTCGATAAGCAGATAGTGAATACAATAATCTTCTTCATCATTGCAATCTGCCAGTGAGAATACCCCTCTTTCTCGACATATCGTATCGCGAATGAATTTCCAGGTATTGTATTCATCGTGTCGACCGTCCAAAATGCCTTTATTCGTGCCAATGGCTGTCTTCCAGATATGTCGAATTTGGACGCGAAGTTGGTCAGGAATTTCGGCGTACTGGTAGACGTCGGGGTCTGTCTGCTCCCGACGACGTTTTCTTCTGGAATACAGCCGATAGATGGGCATAGTCAGCCGCTTACTCTCGCTGGTTGCTGAAGTCAATGGCTGTTGGTGTGTCAAGATTGAGCCCTAGGATCCCCCGCTTGCGAAATTGATCGAGGGGAGCGGAAAGTTGAGTGCAGAGAATTTTGAGTTCCCCAAATGTTCCTATCGCTCCATCACCCTCCGCAACACTCCCTCTGCACGCCGCGTGGGGAGGAGGATGTTCGCACAGGTCACTACCATCGCCTTTGAAGGCGTCGAGGCGCGCGCCGTCGACGTGTACGTGCAGATCGGGCCTGCTCGCTTTCAATTCCGATGATAGCTTACTCATTTCCCCTTTTGCTCTGATTTTGGGGCTGGTCTGCGGGACCTGCGCCGTCGCCCAGTCCACTCTCCGAGCGCCGCAAGGCGGCATGAGCTGCGTCTTCGTCACCGCAAGTCCGTCCGGTTCCGTGGCGGTGTTCCCCATGCCGCCGGCGAGTTTCTCATCGGAACCGACCTCAACCGAACAACATCGGTCACGACCCGGAAGCTCACGCAGCGCTCACCCGAACAGCGAACAGAAAAACCCCTGCCTTTGAGGCGGGACGTAAGCGTGCGGCGGCAGATCGCTCAGCGTCTTGGGAACCAATCGGTGCTCGAACGATACGGCCATCCCATGATGACGGGCCAGGTGCACGAGACCGACCCCGTAAAAGCACAAGAGCGCCTTGTTCACGGCCCGGAAAAACCCCTGGCTTCGGGTCTGCCTGGGATAATCGTCGACGATCTTTCGCAAGGCCCTGTCGAGCATCCCGGGGTCTCTGTCGTTGATGGCGCGAAAGGCGGCGGCGTAGCCCGCATACATGCTGTTGCTCTTGTACGCGCACCGTTTCTCGAACTTGCCGATCCAGGCCTCCGCCTGCGTCCGCTCGCCCAGGATCAGCAGCCGCAAAGCGGAGGTGAGCTCGACGTTGAACGGGTGTTGCTGCTCCGTGGGCTGCAAGAGTTGCGGGTCGCATCGCGTTGCGAGCTCTATGGCGAACGGCAGGTCGTTGATGCACAGCGCATAGAAATAGAGCTCATGATGGAACGGCCAGTCGCGCACCAGCATGATGTCCTCGCCGGCCTCATGGCGCCGGTGCAGCTTCTCCACGGTCTGCAGGATCACGTTCACCTTCTCCACGAAGCCCGGGACGCTGTCGTCGACCAGGTAGGCGCCGACCGCCAGGATATAGGCGTCATGGATCAGGCGGCCGCTGGGATAGGTGTCCGAATGGCGGCTTTTTCTCTCTTCCCGCAGCGTCTCGTCCCACCGTTTCCGGACGTCGCCATAGAGCCGCGCAAGCTCGGCTTTTGTCTGTTTCATGGGATCCGGTGTCGGGTTCTCGACGACGCATGACGGCGACAGCTCGCTCGATCCCCAACGCGACGCGGACGGCCGGCCCCCGGCGCGGGTCGAGCGTTCGCTCTGTTAGCGCCTCGAACGCCCGCGGGCAATCCGCCTCCCCGATGGGCCGGCCGGTCGTGTCCGATTGCCGGACGCGCCGCGGACGTTTCGGGGCGCCCGGCAGCTTGTTCCTGAAATGTTCTTGCCGCCTCCGCCGCCCTCCGCTACACTCCCCCGGCACGCCGCGTGGGGAGAAGCATGTTCGCACAGGTCACGACCGTCGCCTTTGAAGGCATCGAGGCGCGCGCCGTCGACGTGCAGGTGCAGATCGGGCCGGGCCTGCCCGCCTTCACCATCGTCGGCCTGCCGGACAAGGCCGTGGCCGAGAGCCGCGAGCGCGTGCGCAGCGCGCTGAACGCCATCGGCCTGGCGCTGCCGCCGAAGCGCATCACCGTCAATCTCGCCCCCGCCGACCTGCCCAAGGAGGGCAGCCATTACGACCTGCCCATCGCGCTCGGGCTGATGGCCGCCGCCGGCGCCGTGGCGCGGGACGCGCTGGAGGGCTTCTGCGTCATCGGCGAGCTGGCGCTGGACGGATCCATCAGCCACGTGGCCGGCGGCCTGCCCGCGGCCATGGGCGCCAACGCGCTGGACAAGGGCCTGATCTGCCCCGAAGCCTGCGGCGCCGAGGCGGCCTGGGCCTCGGACGACATGACCATCCTGGCGCCGCCCAACATCATCGCGCTGGTGAACCACTTCAAGGGATTGCAGACCCTGGCCCAGCCCAGGCCCGGCCTGCCTCTTGAGCAAGACGACCTGCCCGACCTCGCCGACGTCAAGGGCCAGGAGAGCGCGCGCCGCGCCCTCGAGGTCGCCGCCGCCGGCGGCCACAATCTTCTCATGGTCGGCCCGCCCGGCGCCGGCAAGTCTATGCTGGCGGAGCGGCTCGCCTCCATCCTGCCGCCGCTGGAGCCCGCGGAGGCGCTGGAGGTCTCCATGATCCACTCCATGGCGGGCCTGCTCGGCGACGGGCGCATCGGCCGGCGCCGTCCCTTCCGCGCGCCGCACCATTCGGCCAGCATGGCCGCGCTGGTCGGCGGCGGCACCAGGCCGCGCCCCGGCGAGGTGGCGCTGGCCCATCTGGGCGTCCTGTTCCTCGACGAGCTGCCCGAGTTCTCGGGCCAGGCGCTGGACGCGCTGCGCCAGCCGCTGGAATCCGGCCAGACCGTCATCGCCCGCGCCAACCACCGCATCGCCTACCCCTCGCGCGTCCAGCTCATCGCCGCCATGAACCCCTGCCGCTGCGGCCGCGCCGGCGAGCCGGGCTA
>JAKSBI010000089.1 GCA_022361215.1 Hyphomicrobiales bacterium
CAGGACTTCGACGCGGCCGTCTTCCTCGAGGTCGCCTCGGCCAAGATCCGCGTCGGCGAAGCGGCGGGCGAAGGCGCGGCCATTGCGCACCAGGTGCACGGCGCCATCGGCTTCACCCAGGAGCACATCCTGCACCGCTACACCCGCCGGCTCTGGGGCTGGCGCGACGAGTTCGGCAGCGAGAGCGTCTGGGCCGTGCAGCTCGGACGGCGCGTGGCGGCGGAGGGCGCCGACGCGCTCTGGCCCATGCTGGCTGCC
Organism: Hyphomicrobiales bacterium; assembly: GCA_022361215.1. Classification (GTDB taxonomy): domain Bacteria; phylum Pseudomonadota; class Alphaproteobacteria; order Rhizobiales; family Methyloligellaceae; genus JAKSBI01. Next base: position 259 of record JAKSBI010000089.1, read on the forward strand.
AGATAGGAGCGACACCGGGACCCATGTCGACCGCGATCCAATTCGACCAGCTACGGCTCCCGCCCGAATGCGAAAGCCTGCGCGCCGAGGTCCGCGCCTTCCTGAAGGAGGAGATCGAGGCCGGCAGCTTCGTGCCCTGGGGCGGGACCATTTCGGGCGGCTACGACCGGGCCTTCAGCCGCCGGGTCGGCGCCAAGGGCTGGATCGGCATGACCTGGCCGAAGAAGTATGGCGGCCAGGAGCGCAGCTTCCTGGAGCGCTATGTGGTCACGGAGGAGTTCCGCATCGCCAGCGCCCCGGTCGGCTGCCATTTCACCGCCGACCGGCAGAGCGGCCCGGTCCTGCTGAAATACGGCGACGAGGCGATCAAGGCCGACATCCTGCCGCGCATCGCCCGCGGCGAATGCTGCTTCTGCATCGGCATGAGCGAGCCGAACTCGGGCTCGGACCTGTTCGCCGCCAGCACCAAAGCCACCAGGACCGACGGCGGCTGGCTGGTCAACGGCAGCAAGATCTGGACCTCCAACGCCCATAACGCCGACTATATGATCGGCCTGTTCCGCACCTCGGCCCCGACGCAGGAGAACCGCCGCCACGGGCTGACCCAGTTCCTCGTGGACATGAAGGGTCCCGGCATCACCATCAACCCGGTGAACCAGATCTTCGGCAAGCACGAGTTCAACGAGGTCGTGTTCGAGGACCATTTCCTTCCGGACACGCATCTGCTCGGCGCAGTCGACGACGCCTGGAAGCAGGCCACCAGCGAGCTCGCCTATGAGCGCAGCGGGCCCGAGCGCTTCCTGGAGACCATCTACGTGCTTTTCGAGCTGGTGCGCGTGCTGGGCCGCGAGCCGGACCTGCGCGGCGCCGAGGGCATCGGCCGGCTGGTGGCGCAGCTCCACACGCTGCGCCGCATGTCGGTCTCCGTGAACGGCATGCTGCAGGCCGGCAAGGAGCCCGTGCTCGAAGGCTCCATCGTGAAGGACGTCGGCACGGCCTGGGAGCAGCAGTTGCCGGCCAGGGCCCGCGATCTCGCCGCCTTCGCCGCGGCCGAGCCGGCCAACCGCGCCTCCTTCGAGGAGCAGCTCCAGTTCGCCACCATGATCGCGCCCAAGCTCACCATTCAGGGCGGCACCACCGAGATCCTGCGCGGCATCATCGCCCGCGGCCTGGGACTGAGATGAGGGCCGCGTAGCGTTTTGACCTGTCGGAATTCACCTAACACCCCACCGGACCATGCCTGACATCGGCGCCTTGCTCGGGCCCCGGTCGGTTGCGGTGATCGGGGCCTCCAACGACATCAGCGGCCTGCGCGGCCTGATCTTCAAGGTGATGCGCAGCCATCCCTACGCCGGTCCAATCTATCCCGTCAGCCGCAGCCAGCCCGAGGTTCAGGGCGAGACGGCCTACCGCTCCATCGCGGATGTGCCGGGCCCCGTCGACCTGGCGGTGCTGATCATCCCGTCGCAATACGTGCTGGACGAGCTTCAGCGCTGCGGCGAGGCGGGCGTGCGCGCCGTCCTGATCATCACCTCCGGCTTCGCGGAGCAGGCGGGCGACGAGGGCCGCGACCTGCAGGCGCAGGTTCGCGAGACCGCCGAGCGCTACGACATGGCTGTCTGCGGCCCGAACTCGGAGGGCTTCGCCAGCACCGACAACGCGCTCTGCCCCACCTTCAGCCCGGCCCTGAACGCGCCCGACAAGCCGCTGCTGCCCCCATGGCAGCCGCAAGGCAAGGTGTCGGTGGTGGCCCAGAGCGGCGCCGTCGGCTTCTCCTTCTACGACCGCGGCCGGCGCAAGGACCTGCCTTTCCGCCACGTGGTGACCACGGGCAATGAGGCGAGCCTCGCGGTCTTCGATCTGGTCGACCATATGCTGGAGGAAGACAAGACCGACGTCTTCATCCTGTTCCTGGAGGACATCAAGGACGCGGGCAGGTTCCGGCGCGTGGCCGAGAAGGCATTGCGCGCCGGCAAGCCGCTGATCGCCACCAAGATCGGGCGCTCCGAGGCCGGGCGCCGCGCCGCCGCCTCCCACACCGGCGCGCTCGCCGGCACCTACAGCGCCTACGAGGCGATGCTCGCCCATTACGGCGTGCTGATCGGCGAGGACAACGAGGAGCTGGTCGACATTGCCGCCGGCTTCGTGACCAATGCCGGCCGGCTGCCGCAGGGCCGGCGCATCGGCATCTGCACGGGCTCCGGCGGCGCCGGCGGCTGGATGGCCGATGCCTGCGTGGCGCGCGGGCTCGAAGTGCCGGAGCTCGACCCCGAGACCCGGGCGCTCATCGATGCCCATCTGCCGCCCTACGGCACCTCCCAGAACCCGGTGGACGGCACGGCCCAGGCCATCCGCAAGGTCGGCTATGGCGAGCTGGCCCGGCTCACCTCGCTCTCGGACCGGGTCGACGGCGTGATCATGGTCACCACCGCCCGCGACGTCGGCAGCTACGCGCGTGAGCACGACACGCTCTTCCGCGTCGCCAGGGAACTGGAAAAACCCATTCTCTGCTGGTCCTACACCTGGCCCCATCCGGACGCCGCCGCGCTTTTCGCCGAGGCGGGCTTCGCGCTCTACACCACCATGCGCAACTGCGCCCGCACCATGGCGCTGATGGCCGACTACCGGGAGACAAGGGAGCGGTTCCTGCGCGTGCCCGAAATCAAGACAGCATGCGAGCCGGAGCGAGACCGCGTCGCCAAGGCGCTGGAGGATGCAGAGCCCGTCCTTTGCGAATGCGACGCCCGGCCGCTCCTGGCCGCCTACGGCCTCGGGCAGGACGACGGCGCCCTGGTGCAATCGCGCGAGGCGGCCATGGCCGCCGCCGAGGAGACCGGCGGGCCGGTGGCGCTGAAGGTGCAGTCGCCGGACATCCTGCACAAGACCGACGCCGGGGCGCTGGCCCTCGATCTCTCGACGCCGGAGGCGGTCGGCGATGCCTATGACCGGCTGATGGCCCAGGCAACGGCCCATGCGCCCGACGCCGCCATCAAGGGCGTGCTGGTGCAGCCCATGGCGCCGGCCGGCGTCGAGGTCATCCTCGGTGTCAACCGCGATGCGCAGTTCGGCCCCATGCTGATGCTCGGCCTCGGCGGCATCCATGTGGAGGTGCTGAAGGACGTCGTGTTCGCGCCGGTTCCCCTGGACCCGCAAGCGGCGCGGCATCTGATCGGCCGGCTGCGGGCCGCGCCCGTGCTCGACGGCGTGCGCGGGGCGCCGCCGGCCGATATCGACGCGCTGGCCGACGCCGCGGTAAGACTGTCGCGATTTGCCGCCGACCACGCCGAGCGGATCGCCGAGATCGACCTGAACCCGGTGCTGGTGCACCCGCGCGGCCGGGGCGTCTCCATCGTCGATGCCCTGATCGTCAAGACCGAAGAGGCGCGCGACTGATGCGCCGGGAGGAAAACCCATGACAGAGACAATCGGAACCGAAGAGCTCGGCGTCAGCGTCGCCGACCATGTGGCGACGGTCGAGATCCGCCGCCCGCCGCACAACTTCTTCGACTACGCCCTGATCCAGCAGATCGCCGACGCCTTCGAGGCCTTGGACCGGGACGCGGCCTGCCGCGCCATCGTGCTCTGCGCGGACGGAAAATCCTTCTGCGCCGGCGCCAATTTCGGCGACGGCAGCGCCATCAACGCGGACGGCGACGCGCCGGGCGCCCCAAACCGCAGCGGCGCCAACCACCTCTACATGGAGGCGGTGCGCCTCTTCCGCACGGCCAAGCCCATCGTCGGCGCCATTCACGGCGCGGCCATCGGCGGCGGGCTGGGGCTCGCCATGGTGCCCGACTTCCGCGTCACCTGCCCCGAGGCCCGCTTCAGCGCCAACTTCACGCGGCTCGGCTTTCATCCGGGCTTCGGGCTGACGGTGACGCTGCCGCGCGTCGTCGGCGAGACCAAGGCCGCGCTGCTGTTCTACACCAGCCGCCGCGTCAAGGGCGACGAGGCCTTCGACATGGGCCTGGCCGACGTGCTGGTGCCCCAGGACCAGGTACGCGCGGCGGCGCTCGAGCTTGCCACCGAGATCGCCCAGTCCTCGCCGCTCGGCGTCACCGAGACCCGCGCCACGCTCCGCCGGGGGCTCGCCGACCGGATCAAGGACGCGACCGACCATGAGCTCGAAGTCCAGACGCGGCTGCGCAAGACGGAAGATTTCAAGGAAGGCGTAAAGGCCATGTCCGAGCGCCGCCTGCCGGACTTCGTCGGGCACTAGCGGGTAGACGGCCGCCTCCCTGGCCTTTCGGAACAGAACGGACTACGCTGAAATCCAAGAAAAAAACCTGGGCTGAACGCATAACCTCCAAGCCGATCCCACAAACCGACATGCCGGGCACAGCCAAGCGTTTCGTCAGCCGTCTCACGCTCAACACGCTTGCGCTCGTGCTGGCCGGCGGGCGCGGGCGCCGCCTCGGTGTTTTGACAGACTGGCGCACCAAGCCGGCGGTGCCCTTCGGCGGCAAGTTCCGCATCGTCGATTTCACGCTCTCGAACTGCCTGAACTCGGGCATCCGGCGCATCTGCGTGCTGACCCAGTACAAGTCCCATTCGCTGATCCAGCATCTGCTGCGCGGCTGGAACCGCCTCAGCGCCGAGCAGGGCGAGTTCATCGACGTTGTGCCCGCGCAACAGTGGCTGGACGACGAGACCTGGTACCAGGGCACGGCCGACGCCGTCTTCCAGACCCTCGACATCATCGAGGCCTACCACCCGGAATATGTGCTGATCCTCGCCGGCGACCACATCTACACCATGGACTATGGCGAGATGCTCGCGGCCCATGTCGGCGCCGGAGCCGACTTCACCATCGCCTGCAATCCCGTACCTCTTGCCGACGCCGTCGAGTTCGGCGTCATGCAGGTCGACGGCTCCGGCCGCATCGTCGATTTCGAGGAGAAGCCCGCGAGCCCGAAGCCGGTGCCGGACGATCCGGGGACGGCGCTGGCCAGCATGGGCATCTATGTGTTCTCCCTCAAATATCTGAGGGAGCAGCTTCAGCGCGATGCCGAAGACACGACGTCGAGCCACGATTTCGGCAAGGACTTGATCCCCTACGCCCTGGCCAACGGCGACCACCTGCAGGCCTATCGCTTCCGCAACCCGAACGGCGGCAACGCCAACTACTGGCGCGACGTGGGAACCGTGGACGCCTACTACGAGGCCAATCTGGAGATCGTCTCGGCCGAGCCCCCCATCGACATCTACGATCCGACCTGGCCGATCACCACCTATCAGCCGCAGCTCCCCTCGGCCCAGTTCATCGGCGCCGGTAAGCGCTGCCGGGTCGAGGACGTGATGGTCTCGGGCGGCTGCGTCATCCACCAGTCCGATCTCGACAAATGCGTGATCTATTCCAACGTGAAAGTCGGCGAAGGCTGCGACCTGCAAGGCGTGCTGGCGCTCCCCGGCTGCGAGATCGGCGCCGGCTCCCGCCTCAAGGGTGTCATCCTGGACAATGAATGCGTCCTGCCCGAAGGCACGGTCATCGGCGAGAACTCGCAGGTCGACCGGCAGCGCTTCCACATCTCGGAGCGCGGCGTCGTGGTCGTGAACAGGGAAATGCTCGGCCAGGAGGGCGGCTACCGCCCGAGCTTCGTTCCAGAGACCTCACCGCCGCCTTAGGTCAATTGTCTGAAGGGCCTCGTCCGCCCCTCTCTCCCGTCATTTCCGCGAAAGCGGGAATCCATTGGCAGCAGCAACAGAGCGAAGGACTCCGACGGTGTTGCAGAGAGGACGAGACTTGACCCGACGGTCTCTGCCGAGAGGCGACGTGGAATGGATTCCCGCTTTCGCGGGAATGACGGAGAAAGGTGGCCGGTTAGCCCCTTCGATCCGACAGGCCTCCAAGACCCGCGGACATCAAATCCCGCGCAGGTCCTCCATCTCGGCCACGCCCAGGATGCGGCCGGTCTTGCCCTGCTGCAGCAGCACCACGCAGCCATCGACGCCAAGCTTCTTCAGGTCCATCTTGGCGATCTTCAGCGTGGTCGCCTTGCCGCGCCACTCGCCGATGGGCTTCAGCTCGCGCACGACGTTGTAGTAGGTGATCTTGCGGCCCCGGTTCTCGCCGCGCTGGATCGCGACCTTCTCGGACTTCTTCACCAGCGCCAGCCAGATCGTGCCCGACGCCTTGGCAAGACCCCTGGGCGCCGCCCCGGTCTCGATCACGACCGTGTCGCCTTCGGGCCGCAGTTGCACCGCGACGCGCGCCTGGCGCCGGATCGTGCGCGAGATCTGGCGGTCGATGGTTCGCTTGTCGCTGCCCACCGCATGGGCCACGCCATTGACCACCACCTGAGGCGTATAGACCTCCCGGTCGCCGCGGGTCAGCGCATAGTCGCGCTGGCGCTGGCTGTAGAGCGGGCTCGCCAGCGTGTCCTTCCAGCCCAGATAGTCCCAGTAGTCCACGGGCAGGCTGAGCGCGACCACGTCGTCGCGGGCGGCGTATTTCTCGAGCAGCGCATCGGCGGGCGGGCAGGAGCTGCAACCCTGGCTGGTATAGAGCTCCACCACCGACTTCGACCGCGACTGTGCCCGGCTGTCGTCGCCGAACGCCGCCACAGCGACGACGGCACCGGCGATGGCCAGGCCAAAGAAGAAGCTTTTCAGGATGTTAGACATGTTTTCGTTCCAACGCGCATTCGTTGCAGCAAGGATGAGTTGCCCCAACCTATCCCTGCTTGCCGGCTCAATTGCCAGTCACGACACGGTGAGAGCGCCACAACCGGCTTCACATTCTCTTGTCCGATTGGGGCGGCCGCGGGGCTTGCCGCCCGCTGCGCGCGCAGAAACGCCTATGGCCTTTCTTGTCTAGTCGGATACATCCACCCCTCTTCGTCATGCCCGGACCTGATCCGGGTCAAGCCCAGCGATGACGACGGTTAGATACGGGCTGCGCTCGAATCCCGGACACCACTGCGCTTTCGCGGGAATGACGGAGAAGAATGGCGCGTCAGGCCGGTGCCAGATAGGCCTCGATCCGCTCGGACGCATCGAGCGGCGGCAGCGGGTCGCCGCCCTGCGCGGCGGCCGCGAGACCCTCCGCGATCACGGAGAGGTAGCCGTCGGCCGTCTTGCCCCAGGTATAGGTCTCGAGCACGCGCGCGCGGCCGCGGGCGCTGAGCTCCGCGTGACGCTCCAGTGCCTGCAACAGCCCCGCCGCAATGTCCCCGGCGTCGAAGGGGTCGACCAGCACGCCCGATCCGTCGGCGAAGATCTCCGACGGGCCGCCATTCCTGGTGGCGACGCAGGGCAGGCCGCAGGCCGCGGCCTCGATCGGCGCCAGCCCGAAGGGCTCGTAGAAGGCCGTGAGGGCGAAGACCGAGCCGCGTAGCGCAAGCGCCCGGTAGGTCGCGGCGAGCGCCTGCTGGGAGCCGATATTGAGAAACCGGACGCGGTCCCTGAGCCCCTGGCCCTCGATCAGTTCCAGGATCGGCGCCAGCACCCCCCGCTCCGCCTCCGGCAGCCGGTCGAGCTCGGCGAAGGGATCGTCGAGGCCGCGCACGCACAGGATCAGCGACGCCTTGCGGCGCAGCGGCTCGGACGCCGCGAAGGCTTCCACCACGCCGGTCGAGTTCTTCTTCTCGTCCAACCGGTTCGACACGATCACATAAGGCGCCGGCGCGCCGGCAAGACGGGCCTCGAGCATGCCCGCGACCGAGGCATCGAGATCGCTCGCCTCGGTCGTGAAGATGCGCGTGTTCACGCCCGGAGGGATGACCGCGAACCTCAAGTCGTCCTCCGGATCGATGGCGCCCTCGTAGAGCGCATGCCCATATTGCTCGCGGCGCTCCTGCTCCGTCGAGGTGACGATCCGGAAGGCGCGGCCCATGGCCAGCCGTTCGGCGGCGATCCGGCGGGAGAAGCGGAACCGCGCCTCCATCTCGGTCCAGTTCGCGGCCGTGGTTCCGAGCTTGTCGAGCTTCTGGGCGCCGAGCGAATGGCCGGTGAAGGTGAAACCGATCCCCGTCAGCCTTTGCAGCCGCGCCCCGCAATAGCCGCCGTCGGCATAGTGCGCGGTGGCCACATCGGGCAGCGCCTCGCCGTAGAACGCCAGCACGTTGTCGACGAACTCGTCCATGTGGTCCCAAAGCCGCTCCTTGTTGAGAAAGAGAGGCCCGCCGCAGTCGAGGCGCACGATGCGCAGATTGTCCTCGAACCCCGGATAGTGGGCGATGGGCGCGGCGAACTCGGGCCAGTCCGGGTCCTCGATCCGGCGCGTCAGGATGTCGACCCGGTGCCCGGCGGCGGCCATGGCCTGGGCCACCTCCTTCACGTAGACGAGCTGCCCGCCGAAATCGGGATGCTCGGTCAGGTAGGAATCGGCGGCATCGAAGTTTCCCTGAGGGTTCAGGAAGATGATGTGCATGGCTGCGCGTTCCGCGTGCGGTTTCGGCCGGAGAGGACTGTGACGCCTGGCGTTCCGTCAGCCGGCGGCCGCGGCCGTGTAGTCGCCGTCGATGACGATCTGGGCGCGGGCCTTGTGGGCGGAGATGATGCCGTGCTCGATCTCGAGCACCGTGTCGATGAAGGGATCGAGCTCGGCCGCGTCGCGCTTGCGCTTCTCCCGGTGGGCGCGCGTCTCGCGATAGGAGCGGTCGATGAAGACGTGGGTCAGGGCGCTCTCCAGCAGCGTCGTGTAGGTGCCCTCGGCGATGGCCACATGGGCGTCGCCGAGGGCCATCACCTCGCTGGTGATGGCATCGTCCTCGTAGACCACCAGCGGTTTCTCGACCTCTCCGGCCCCGTCGAGAAACGCCTTCAAATGCGCGTCCAGCAGATCCAGCCGCACCTCCTTTGGGCCGACCCAGGCGATATCCTTGCGCCGCTCCGCGTCGTTGCTCTTCGGCGGATGAATGAAATAGTCGTCCTGCTGGAAGATCACGCTGGTAAGCCCGTGCCCGGAAAGCTGCTCGGCCAGCGCCACCGCGGTCTCCGACTTGCCGCTGCCCGACTCGCCCGCGATCGAGAGCGTGTGGCGGCCGGGCCTGGCCTCGAGCTGCGGCAGCAGAAGACGGGCGACGCCCTCCGCGGCCTTGCGGTGATGGGCCTCGACGACAATGGTATCGCCTCGCATGTCTCCCCGTTCTCCCCCCTTGCTGATGACGCTGGCACCTTAGCCCAAAATTCGGTCATTTCAGCCGCCGAATTCCGCTTTCCCGCGCCTATCGCCTCGTGATAAGGGCGAGAGTGAGAGGGCAGTGCGTCGCTTGGGGGAACGGCTATGGAACAGGTGGCCCGTTGTTTGCAGCTAAACGCTCGTCAGGAACCATGGCGCAAGGGGGCGCGAACGCGCCCGTACGGGCATGCCGCAGGACTTTGAGAGACGCTGGTCGGAGCTGAACGCGCGTCTGCTCCAGATCGAGCAGAGCGCCGGGCTTGCCGCGGCCCTTGCCGAGCTGCAAAGCCACCAGCGCCAGTCCGGCTTCATCAAGGACCGGCTCGACGACGTCGAGCGCCACAGCTTCCACCACCCAGACGACCCGTCCAAGATCCTCCGGGCCCAATACAATCCGAAGCGGGCGCTGCGCTTCGGCGGGTCCGGCGCCAGGCGCACGCCGTCCGACGGCCCGGTCCGCAACGACGGCTGCTACCTCTGCCGCGACAATATCCAGTGGCAACAGCAGGGTGCCCAGCTTGGCTACGACATTCGTGTCGGCGATAACGCCTATGTGGCGCTCATGAACCCGTTTCCGCTGTTGCCGGGCCATGTGGTGATCGCGCTCCGGGACCACCGCTCCCAGGACTGGCTCTATCAGGACGGCGGCGGGCTGGAGGTCTCGGCCCTGCTGCACGACCTGGTCGCCCTGGCGAACCGCATGCCCGGCTATGTGGGCTTCTACAACGGCGTCGACGCCGGCGCCTCGATCCCGGGACATCTGCACTTCCAGTTCTTCCGCCGGCCCGAGGGCGAGCCCGATTTCCCGCTCGAGCGCGCGGCCCGGCACGACAGGGCCGTGAACGGCCATGCCGAGCTGGCCGGCGACTATCCCCTCCCCGTCGCCCTCTGGAAGGGCGAGCCGGAGGACGTCGTGGCCCGTGCCTCCGCCTGGGTCTCGAGCTGGGGCGACGACAACAAGGCGCGGCTGAACGGGCTCACGGCCAACTTCATCGCCGCGCGGGAGGCGGACGGCGAGAACGTCACGCTCTATTTCGTGCCGCGCGACCGCGCCAGGCCGCGCGGCAAGGGGCTTTCGGGCCTGATCGGCGGCCTCGAGGTGCTGGGCGAGATCGTGCTCTCCTGCCCCGAGGAGAAGGGCCGGCTCGATGCGGGGCTGATCGACTATTTCGCGCTGGAGGATGCGCTGGCCAGCGTCGGCACGCCGTTCTTCGTGGAGTGAGCGCCGCGCCATCCATGCGGCAGCGAGAAGCTGAGAGGGCCATGCGATGCATCTGGGCGTTCTGACGGGCGGCGGCGACGTGCCGGGGCTGAACCCGGCCATCAAGGCGATCACCAACGAGGCCAGCGCCCGCGGCTGGCGGGTCACGGGCTTCCGCCGCGGCTGGGCCGGACCGCTGAACTACAATCCGACGGACCCGGAAGGCCTGACCGAGTGGCTCATGCCCCTGACGCCCGACACGGTGCGCGGCATCGACCGCACCGGCGGCACCATCCTGCACACCTCGCGCACCAAGCCGTCGAAGGCCCGCCCGGCCGATTTGCCCGCCTTTCTTCAAGGCGTTCTGAAGCCGGGTGAAGACGGAACCGTCGATTGCACGCCCCATATCCTCTCGGTGATCGAAGCGCTCGGCATCGACGTGCTGATCGCCATCGGCGGCGACGACACGCTCTCCTACGCCGCCCGCCTGCACGGCGAAGGCGCGCGCACCATGTGCCTGCCGAAGACCATGGACAACGACGTCTACGGCACCGACTACTGCATCGGCTTCTCGACCTGCGTCACCCGCTCCGTCGAGCTGATCAACCGGCTGCGCACGCCGGTGGGCAGCCACGAGCGCTTCCTGGTGGTGGAGATGTTCGGACGCAATTGCGGTCAGTCGGCGCTGATGGCCGGCTATCTGGCCGACGTCGACCGCACGCTGATCGCGGAGGTCCCCTTCGATCTCGAGAAGGTGGCGCGGCTGCTGACGGAGGACCGGGCACGCTCCACATCCAACTACGCCATCGTCGTGGTCTCCGAGGGGGCGTCCGTCGCCGGCGGCACGGTGCTGGAGCGCGGCGAAGCCGACGCCTACGGCCACCGCAAGCTCGGCGGTATCGGCCAGGTGGTGGGCGACGCGGTGAAGCAGCTCACCGGCGTCAACATCATGGTGCAGAACCTGGCCTATCTGCTACGCGCCGGCGCCCCCGACGCCGTCGACCTGATGGTGCCGAAGAACTTCGGGACCATGGCAGTGCGCCTGATCGAAGAAGGCCGCACCGGGCTGATGATGGCCATCAAGGACGGTCGCTACACCACCCAGCCCGCCGACATCAGCACGAAGGGCGAGCGCCGCGTCGACGTCGCGGCGATGTACGACGCTGAAGCCTACCGGCCGCGCATCGCCAGTCTCGACGGCATGCCGATGTATCTGAAGTGATGCCGGTCGCTAGATCGGGGGGCGGCGGGCGCCGCCCTTGGCCTGCGAGGCCTGGACCTGCCGGCGGGTTTGCCGGGCCACTTCGCGCGTCTGTGCCGAGAGCACGCGCAAGGACTTGCTGATCGCATGAAGCGCCTGGATACGCTCCGGCTGGACGACCGCCTCTGCGGGCCGGGTTTGGATGTTCTCCAGCTCGCGCACCAAATCCATGGACTCCTTTGCCCAGGAAAAAGAACTGCCGAAACCGTCGTCGTACCGCATCGTTCCCCCGTCTGCCCTCACGCTGGTCTCCCAACCTCGACTCGAATCGCATCCAATAATCGATTCGCGACCGATTTCGAAGGGGATCGTTGTAACGAAATGGTTAACGGGAAATTAACACCTGTCCTGCAGCACCAAGCCGAAGAAAAACGTTTGAAATCAATATTTTACCCCAATAGCCCTCAGCATTTTTGGTTGATAATTTCGACCTTAGGTTGAAATTAAGAGTCGAAATTCGCTACCCCCCATGCGATAAGGTCATCCGTCGGGCCTGTCGTTCCAAGTTGCGCGTGTGCGGCGGCACGGGGAGCGAGTCAGCAGCAACAGCAGCCTAGCGGGGGGTGCCCGATGACGTCGGAGAGCCGCGCGGCACGGACTTCGGCCTCACATCCGATCCACACGACCGACAGCCTACACGACGACCCTGAGGCATCTGCGCAGATCCAGGAGGATCCGGCCCATGGGGGCGGGCCGACGGAGCCCGTTCGCATCGTCGCCATCGGCGCCTCGGCCGGCGGATTGGAGCCGATCGAGCAGCTCTTCGACGCCATGCCGACGGACTCCGGCCTCGCCTTCGTCATCATCCAGCATCTTTCGCCCGACTTCCGCAGCATGATGGACCAGCTTCTGGCGCGTCACTCGACCATGGCCATTCATCACCCGGAAGACGGCACGCGGGTCGAGCCGAACGTGGTCTATCTCAATCCGCCGCGCAAGGAGCTGACCATCGCCAACGGCCGCCTGCATCTGCGCGAGCGGGCGGACCCCGAGGTGCTCAGCTTCCCCATCGACGGCTTCATGCATTCCCTGGCGGAGGACCGGAAGGAAGCCGCCATCGGCATCATCCTGTCGGGCACCGGCAGCGACGGCACCCTCGGCGCCTCCGCCATCTGCCAGGCGGGTGGCGTGGTGATCGTGCAGGAGCCGAGCTCGGCCAAGTTCGACGCCATGCCGCGATCGGCGCTGGAGCGCGGCGTCGCCACCGTGACGGCGCTGCCGCGCGACATGGCCGCCCTGATCGAGCGTCACATCGGGGGCGAGACCCTGGGCATGCCCGACCCCGGCGAGAGCTTCCAGTCTCCGGAGCACGAGATCCTGGCGCTGCTGCAAAAGCGGTACGGCGCCGATTTCGGCTACTACAAGCACGCCACGGTGAACCGTCGGATCCGCCGGCGCGCGCTCATGAACCAGGTTTCCGATCCCTACGAGTATGCGCGTTTCGTGCGCGAGAACACGGACGAGCTCGAAGCGCTCTACTGCGATCTCCTGATCGGCGTCACGGCCTTCTTCCGCGACAAGCAGGCCTTCGACGCCCTGGCCAGTCAGGTGATCCCGGACATCGCGTCCCGCATGGCGCACGACCGCCAGCTCCGGATCTGGGTGGCGGGCTGCGCCAGCGGCGAGGAGCCCTATTCGATCGCCATCCTGGTCAGCGAGTTCGCCCGCAAGAACGGCCTGCCGCTCAACCTGAAGATCTTCGCCACCGACATCCATTTCACCTCCCTCGATATCGCCAGCGCCGGCCTCTATGCCGAAGAGAGCCTGCAAGGCGTCAGGCAGGACCTGATCGACGAGTATTTCGAGAAGGCCGGCGACAAGTTTCAAGTAAAGCAGCATCTGCGCCGGCTCGTGGTCTTCAGCCCGCACAACCTGATCAAGGACCCGCCCTTCACGCGCATGGACCTGGTGAGCTGCCGCAATCTGCTGATCTATCTGGACGATGTGGCGCAGAAGAAGGTGCTGGCGCTGTTTCATTTCGCGCTGGAGAAGGACGGTGTCCTGTTTTTGGGTCCGAGCGAGACCACCGGAGAGCTCGAAAGCGAGTTCGAGACGCTCGACCAGAAATGGCGCATCTTCCGCAAGCAGCGGGACATCCGCCTGCGCGAGTCCACCAAGCTCCTGCCCCTGAGCCCCCGTCAGATGGGCGCGGAGGAGGAGGTCGGCCGGCTGCGGGAGCGGCGGCTCGATGCGGGCTTCGCCGCCGACCGCCAGGTGAACAACCTGCAGCGTCAGACCGTGCTTCACGCCTACGACAGGGTGCTCGAGGCCCATGCGCCGCCGAGCCTTCTGGTGGCCCGCGACGGGACGCTGGTCCACGTCTTCGGCGACGCCGACAGGTTTCTGCAGGTCGGCAGCGGCATCTTCAGCCCCCGGGTCACGGAGATCCTGCATCACGATCTGAAGCTCGCCGTCAGCGCCGGGCTGGAGCGCGCCCGCGGGCAGCATGCGGCGCCCTATGTGAGAGACGTTCTCGTCGCGCGCGCCGACGAGGCGCCAGTGCCGGTCACGGTCGGGATCGAGAAGCTCGCGGCCGACGGCATTCACGCGGACTTCATGCTGGTCACGCTGGGCGAGCGGGAGCAGGCCGGTCCGCAAATCGTGCCGGAGCCGGAAGCTGCCGAAGAGACCGGGGAGCGGGAGTTCCTGGCCCAGCGCGTGCGCGACCTGGAGCGGGACCTGCGCCTCACCGAGGAGAGCCTGCAAAGCACCATCGAGGAGCTGGAGACCAGCAACGAGGAGCTGCAGGCCACCAACGAGGAGTTGATGGCCTCCAACGAGGAGCTGCAGAGCACCAACGAGGAGCTGCACTCGGTCAACGAAGAGCTCTACACGGTGAGCGCCGAGCACCAGCGCAAGATCGAGGAGCTGACCGAGATCACCGATGACATGGACAATCTGCTCAGAAGCAGCGACATCGGCACCATCTTCCTCGACATCGATCTGAAGATCCGGCGCTTCACGCCCGCGGCGGCGCGTACCTTCAACCTGCTGGCGCACGATCTGGGCCGGCCCATTCAGCACGTCACCTTCCGGTTCGAGGACGAGGCGCTGATCGGCGACATCGAGCGCGTGCGCGCCGGCGGCGACCCGGTCGACAAGGAGGTCGACGTGGACGGGCACGCGTTCCTCCTGCGCGTGCTACCCTACCGCAGCGATCAGTCGGAAGCGGCGGGGGTCGTCCTCACCATCGTGGACGTGCACGCCCTGAAGCAGGCGCAGCGCCAGCTCACCCAGCAGCAGAAGCTCTACGAGACCGTCGTCCAGCACCAGACCGAGCTGGTGCACCGCTTCAAGCCCGACACCACCCTGACCTTCGTCAACGCGGCCTATTGCCGGCACTACGGAAAGCCCGCCGAGGACCTCCTGGGGCAGCGCTTCATCGAGCTGCTGCCGGAAAGCGAGCGGGCGGTCACCCTCGCCTCCCTTGCCGAGCTGCGCCCCGGCGAGGACAGCGACTATCAGCGCCGGGACATCCGCCACGACGGCGCGTGCGTCTGGCTGCAATGGCGCCGCCACGCCATCGCCGGGCCGGACGGCACCATCGACGAGATCCAGTCCGTGGGTCACGACATCACCGAGCTGAAGCAGGTGCAGGAGCAGCTTGCCGCCGAGGAAGCGCGCTTCCGGAACCTCTATCGGATGGCCCCGGTGATGATGTTCTCCATGGACCGCGACGGCCGGCTGGTCGAGGCCAGCGCGTACTGGCTGAAGGTCATGGGCTATCGGGAAGAGGACGTGATCGGGCGCAACGCGATCGAGTTCATGGCCGCCGACTTCCGCAGCGTCGCCGTGGAGGAGGTTCTTCCACAGATCTGGGAGCGGGGCCTGTGCATGGACGTGCCCTGCCAGATGATCAAGAAGAACGGCGCGGTGATCGACGTGCGCTTCTCGGCCATCCTCGACGAGGCTCAGTCGGGAGAGAAGCAGCAGAGCCACGCCGCCATGATCGACGTGACGAACCAGCTCAGCGCGGAGCGGGCGCTGGAGGCCCAGAACGAGGATCTGGCCCGCATCAACGACAATCTGCAGCAGTTCACGCACATCGTCTCCCACGACCTCACGGCCCCCCTGCGCGCCGTCCGGCATACGGCCGACTGGATCGTGGAGGATCTGGGCGAGGCCGAGCGCGACAAGGTGCGGGAGCACACCCGCCGCCTCAAGGGGCAGGTCGACCAGCTCGACAGCATGCTGTCGGATCTGCTCGAATATTCACGGGCCGGGCACAGCGATCGGTCCGCCCAGCCCATCGACCTGCCCGAGATCGTCGAGCGCATCGCCAAGATGGTCGAGACCGAGAAGGAGCTCTCGCTCGACGTGGACTGCGAGATCGACGACATGGTGACGCTCAAGGCCCCGCTCGAGCTGATCTTCCGCAACCTGGTCGAGAACGCGGTCAAGTATCACGACCGGGCGCAGGCAAACATCCAGGTTCGCGCGCACGATGCCATCGACCACTGGGTGTTCGAGGTCCAGGACGACGGGCCGGGCATCGATCCCAAGTTCCACGACAAGATCTTCCTGCCGTTCCGCAAGCTCGAGCGGAAGGACCGCGCGCGGGGCAACGGTATGGGTCTGGCGCTCGTCAAGAAAGCGGTCGAGACCAATGGCGGCAAGATCGAGATCGTCTCCGATCCGGCGGCTCGGTCCGGCACGACCTTCCGCTTCACCTGGCCCAAGCTCCGGCCGATGGCCGCCGTGGCGGCGGCATAGCGCCGGGCCGTCAGCTCGGCAGGTGCACCGCGTCGCAATAGTCCAGCAGCATGCTGATGCGGCGGCCGAGCTGGACCGGGTCGGAATCCTTGGTGAGATATCCCGCCACGTTCATGGCGTAGCAGCGTTCGATATCCTCGTTCAGCCGTGAGCTCGACAGCACGAAGATGACGCTGTCCCTGAGATCCCCGTCCGTGCGGATCTCCTGGATCAGCTCGTGCCCGGACATGCCCGGCATGTTCAGGTCCGTGAGGATGATGAAGGGCCGTTTCAGCCCGTCTTCGCCGCGGAGAATCTCCAGCGCTTCGGTGCCGTCGCGCGCCAGCGTGAGCGGGATCGACGCTCCTTGCCTGTCCAGGCACCGCTGCACGAAGAGTGCGTCCGTTTCGTCGTCTTCGACCAAGAGAATCTGCGGCATCGACTGGACCTGCTGGCGATTCCTTCCGACTGGCGAGCCCTCAATAACTGCCCAGAACCGGATTGGGCGTCAAGCGCGTCCCAGGGTCGCGGAGACCGGACCTGCCCTGCGACGAATGACGCGCAAAC
>JAKSBI010000737.1 GCA_022361215.1 Hyphomicrobiales bacterium
AGCACGCGCTCGAGCGGCGCCCGTTCCAGATGGTAGAAGAAGACTTCGGTGGGATCGGCCTCACTCATGATCCGAGCACTCTAGGGTCTGTGGACACTTACGTTGTGGTGCTGGCGGGGCGCATTTGACCGCTGGCTAGGCGCGGAAAGCGACGTAGTGTCTCTCCACTTCTAGCTTTTCGCAACGACGTCCAGCGGTCAAAGGCGACCCGCCCCTTCGGGATTTCGCGAGATTGGCTCATCTCCGCGTCACTCGGGCTTGAATATGCAAGGCATGTCCGGCGCCCTCGTTCCTAAAGCTGAGCCAATCTCGCAAAACCAGCATCCACAACGTAAGTGTCCACAGGCCCTAGGGCGACCGCTCGCCCGTTGGAAGCCATGGCTCTGGCCCGCTAAAGCTGCCATACCAGCTCATGGCGGAGCTGTTATCGCCTTTTCTCGTAGGGATTTTTTCCCTTCCGGAGATTGAGGCGGATGGGAACGCCCGGCAGGTCGAAGGCCTCGCGCAGGCCGTTGACCAGGTAGCGTTGATAAGCCTCGGGCAGGCGGTCGGCACGCTGGGAGAACACCACGAAGGTCGGCGGACGGGCGTTGGGCTGGGTCATGAAACGCAGGCGGATACGCCGCCCGCTGACGGCAGGCGGCGGGTGCCGAACCACCGCCTCCGACAGCCAGCGGTTCAGCGCCGCCGTGGAGACCCTGCGGTTCCATGTCTCATAGGTCTCGAAGACCGCATCCATCAGACGGTCGAGGCCGTTCCTGCGCAGCGCCGAGACCGGCACCACGGGCACGCCCTTGATCTGAGGCAGCAGCCGCTCGGCCTCGCGCAGCAGCGTTCGGCGCAAGTCCTGCTTGTCCTCGACCGTGTCCCATTTGTTGACGGCGATCACCAGGGCGCGGCCCTCGCCCGCTACCAGGTCGGCGATCTGCAGGTCCTGCTTCTCGAAGGAGCTGGCCGCGTCGAGCAGCAGGACGACCACCTCCGCGAACTGGATGGCGCGCAGCGCGTCGCTCACGGAGAGCTTTTCCGGCGCCTCCTTGACCCGCGCCTTGCGGCGCAGGCCGGCCGTGTCGAACAGGCGCAAGCCCCGTCCGCCCCAATCCAGCTCGACGGCGATGGAGTCCCTCGTGATGCCGGCCTCCGGCCCCGTGATCATGCGCTCCTCCCCGACGAGCGCATTGACGAGCGTGGACTTGCCCGCGTTCGGGCGGCCGACGATGGCGATCCTGATGGGCGGCGCCTCGTCCCCGTCCGCCGCCTCTGCCGGCCCGGCCGGCGGGGCCTGTGCGGCGGTCGCCTCGATCGCGCCATAGAGCGCGCCGAGCCCCTCGCCATGCTCGGCCGAGATCGCCACGGGGTCGCCCAAGCCGAGCCCGTAGGCATCGTAGAAGCCGGCGTCTCCGGCCCGGCCCTCGCATTTGTTGGCGACCAGCAGCGTCGGCTTGCCGGACGCCCTGGCCAGCGCGGCGAACTCCTCGTCGGCCGGGACCACGCCGGAGCGCGCATCGATCAGGAACAGGATCAGGTCCGCCTCGGCGATCGCCGCCTCGGTCTGGGCGCGCATGCGCGCGACCAACGTGCCCTCGCCGCCCTCCTCGAGGCCTGCCGTGTCGATCAGCTCGACCGTAAGGCCGCCGATCTCGGCCTCGGCCTGGCGCCGGTCGCGCGTCAGGCCGGGCGTCTTGTCCACCAGCGCCAGGCGCCGCCTCGTCAGGCGGTTGAACAGCGTCGACTTGCCCACGTTGGGGCGGCCGACAATGGCGATCTTGTGAACCATTTCGCGGTCATGGATTGCAGGCGGAGGCGCCGGCGCTCGGCTCCAGAATCTAGTTCAAAGCGACCAGCCGCGCCTTGTCGGTCAGGACATACATGCGGCCCGAAGCCACCACGGGCGCGATGAACACGGGCGTGTCGAGATCGACCTGGGAGCCGAGGGTGCCGGTCTTGGCGTCGACCGAGACGAGCAGGCCCTCCTCGGATGCCAGCCAGAGCTTGCCGCTGGCCAGCACCGGGCCGTTCCACTTGCCGCCGTTCGGCAGGTCGAGCATCCACCGGACCTCGCCGTCGCTGCGCCCGAGCGCCATCAGCTTGCCGTTGGTATCGACCAGGAAGACCGCGTCGCCGGCCACCCAGGGCGTCTGGGTGCCGCGGATATTCTTCGTCCAGAGCCGCTCGCCATTGCCTTGCGAGGTGGCCACCATGCGGCCCGAATGGCCGACGGCGAAGACGACGCCGCGGTCGATAACGGGCCGCGCCGGATCGCTCAAGGACGCCAGCGACGAGCCGCCGCGCCGGCGCGACAGCGAATCGACCCAGACCGGCCGCGCCTGGCTGGCGCTGTAGGCGACGATGTCGCCCGAGGGATAGGGCACCACCACCGTGTCCCCGGCCACCGCCGGGCTGACATTGCTCAAGAGCGTGGCCGACGCCGGCAGGCCGCGGAAGCTCCAGAGCTCCGTGCCGTCGCTGCCTTGCAGGCAGTGGAGCCGGCTCTCGGAGGTGACGAAATAGACCTTGCCGCCCACCGCCGTCGGCGAGGTGCGGATGGGCACGCCGATCTTCTGGGTCCAGATGATCTCGCCGTTGGAGGGCTTCATGGCCACCACCGTGCCGAAGCCGGTGACGGCGTAGAGCCGGCCGTCGTCGGCCGCCAGCCCGCCGCCGTAGCCTTCCTCGCCCTTTTCGTTCTCAGGCGCCAGGTCGACGCGCCAGACGCGGCTGCCTGAGGAGGCGGAGAACGCCGAGACGTTGCCCTCGGCGTCGATGGCGAAGATCTTCTTCTGATAGACGATGGGGCTGGCGGTGATGCGTCCGTCGTCGCTCGACCCCTCGCCGGCATCGGCCCTCCAGGCCGTGCGCATGGAGCCGCCCACCGTCAGATGCCCCGGCGCGTTCGTGGCGACGCCGCCCGGCTGGGTCCAGACGTCGTTGCGGCGCGCGGGCGGCAGCGCCACCGGCCGCTTGCTCGCCGTCTCGGAGACCTGCGGCGTGTCCTGCGCCTTCATGATGGAGATCCGCTCGCCTGGAAGCTTCTCCTCCTCCTTCTTGAACGGATTGACGCCGGAGATCCTGCTGCAGGCAGCGAGGACCACGACGGCGAGGAGAACGGCTGCGAGTCCGGCCAGTCTGCGTGCGCTGCACGCCATCTTGCACTCTCCGTTACTTCGCGTTCGCGTTGGCCGCCGGCGCGTCGGCCTTGACCACCAGCGCGAGCATGATCTCGGCCCGGCGCCTCAGGTTCGGCGGGGCCTCGGGGTCGCGCATGATGTCGGTGAAGTGGCGTTGCGCCTCGGCGTTGTCGCCGGTGCGATGCGCCGCCAGGCCCAGCAGCTCGCGCGCCGAGTGCCGCCAGGGATTGGCCGCGTCGGTCAGCCCGTCGAGCCGGTCCTTCATCTCGCCCATATCGGCCTGATCGACCCGCAGCGTCGCGGCCTGGATCTTGGCCAGGCCCTGGAAGATCTTGCCCGCCGAGCCGTCTTTCGCCAGCGCGTCGTAGGCCGCGACCGCTCCCGCCTTGTCGCCGCTCTTGGCCGCGGCGGCGGCGAGGCGGAACCGGGCCAGCAGCGCATAGCCGCCGGTGCCGTCCTCCAGAACCTCCTGGTAGGCCTTGAGGGCCTCGTCCGTCTTGCCGTCCTCGGTGAGCTGCAGCGCCTCCATGAAGCGCGCCCCGGACTCGGCCGACCGCTCGGCCTGCCAGTACTCCCAGCCCCGATAGCCGGCAACGCCCGCGACCAGCAGCACCGCGGCGGCCAGCACGAAGATCCCGTATCGGTCCCACAGCGTCTTGAGCCGGTCCTGGCGGACCGCCTCGTCGACCTCGCGGAAAAAATCACCGTCGCTCATGGTATGGCGTGCATCCCGGCTACGGCCGCGCCGCGGCCCCAAAGCCCCAACAAAATCGGCACAATAGATACCCCGCCCTGCGCCGCGAGGCAAACGCGGCAGCCCTGTGTCCGCCTCATGGTAAACGGCCCGACGGGATTCGTTTAACTGCCCGTCATTTTGGGCGTTTTGGTGGCCGGGTCAGCCTCGTCCCTCATGGTGTAGGTGTGCTCCGGCGCCGGGAACCGCCGCTCCCGCACCTCGTCGGCGTAGGCTTTCACCGCGGTCTCGATGGCATCGCCCAAGCTCGCGAACTCCTTGACGAATTTCGGCACGCGCGGCGACAGGCCGAGCATGTCCTCGAGCACCAGGATCTGGCCGTCGCACTCGGCCGAGGCGCCGATGCCGATGGTCGGGATGGGGATGTCCTTGGTCAGCCGCGCCGCCAGCAGCTCGGCCATGCCCTCCAGCACCACGGAGAAGGCGCCGGCGTCCGCGATGGCCTTGGCGTCGGCCTCGATCACCGCCCACTCGGCGCGCTCGCGCCCTTGCGTCTTGAAACCGCCCATCATGTTGACGGACTGGGGCGTCAGGCCGATATGGGCCATCACCGGAATGCCGCGCTCGGTGAGATAGCGGATGGTCTCGGCCATGCGCTCGCCGCCTTCGAGCTTGACCGCGCCGCAGCCGGTCTCCTTCATGACGCGCGCGGCGTTGCGGAACGCCGCCTGCGGGCTCTCCTCATAGGAGCCGAACGGCAGGTCGACCACCACGAGGGCGTGCGACGAGCCGCGCACCACGGCCGAGCCGTGCATGATCATCAGGTCGAGCGGCACCGGTATGGTCGACTCGTAGCCGTGCATGACCATGCCGAGGGAATCGCCCACCAGGAGAAAATCCACATAAGGGTCGACGATGCGGGCGGTGTGGGCATGATAGGCCGTCAGCGAGACGATGGGCTCGCCACCCTTACGCTGGCGAATGTCCGGCGCCGAAAGGCGCTTGGCGGGGCTCTGCGAGGACAAGGGCGAATCTCCTTCTTCTGGGGGCCGAGCGGATCCGAGCGGCACCTCCTCCCGCCCCTGTTATCTCAGATTACGACATTTTTTGCACCGCACAACTTGCAGAATTTCTCGGCACGGAAAGCGCCGACTCTGGTACCATGTCACCACATTGGACGACAGTTCAGAGGCTGCACTATTGACGGTAGATACAGACATCGCCCGCGCCGCGCTGCAGGCCCGGCAGGATGAGCTGGAAAAGCTGAGCGAGAGCTCGGCCGATGCGCGCGCGACGGTGACGCTCGATCAGGCGAGCGTCGGCCGCCTCTCTCGCATGGACGCCCTGCAGAGCCAGGCCATGGCGCAGGCGACGGAGCGCCAGCGCGCCGCGGAGCTCGCCCGCATCAAGTCCGCGCTCCTGCGCATGGAGGAGGACGAATACGGCTACTGCATCGTCTGCGGCGAGGAGATCGCCCCAAAGCGGCTGGAGATCGACCCGGCCGCGAGCCACTGCGTGAAGTGCGCGAAATAGACGGTTCCTGTCGGGCGTCGCCGGCATGCTGCGGCCGGACGGGCGCATCCATCTGGGCTGGGCGGACTTCGCGGATCTGGGCGTCATAGAAGGCCTGATGGCCGACCGCGATCTGCGCTTCCAACGCATGGACGAGGCGTCGGACCGCATCAGCCTGTTCGTCGCCTACGAAATGACACGCCCCAATCGGTAAGCCGGTGGTCGCGAACCGGTTCGAAGACCGCAACCGGCCGGTATGCGCGGTGCACGCCGTCTCCGGTCCAAGTCCAGTGAACGCAGCCCTGTCGTCAGTCCAGAGAGGTTTCGGGACGCCTGAGCCTCTTGCGCGAAGCCAGGGCCGCAACGAGGTCGGGGACGGCGGCTTCGGCGGCGGCTTTCGAGGCCGCGAAGCGGTCGTCGCCGAACTCCTGATATTCGATGCCGATATGACGAACGGTCTCGACGCCAAGATATTTGGAGACCGTCTCGATATGCGGCGTCAGGTGGTTCGACCCTGCGTTCGGCCCACCGGCACCGAACCCGAACTCCCCCGACGAAGTCAGCATCACCAGCGTCTTGCCGTCCATGATCGGCTCCAGCGGCCGGTCGCCGCGGGCCAGATCGAACGTGAAGGTCTTGCCGATGCGGACCACCTGGTCGACCCAGGCCTTGAGAGCGGCGGGCATGCCGTAGTTGTACATGGGCGTGGCCATGACGATGATGTCGGCCCGCGCCAGCTCGTCGATGAGGGCGTCGGACGTCCGCAGGAGCGCGCTCTGCTCCGCCGTCCGCTTGTCCGCATCGCAGAAGACCGCCGCGATCCAGTCTTCGGTGACGATCGGTGGCGGAGCCGTGCCCACATCCCGGAAGACGACGTTCGCCGCAGGCTCGACGGCGAGCCAGCATGCGATGAACCGATCGCCAAGCGCGCGGGTCAGCGACCGGGTCTTGCGCGCGCTGGCATCGATGCGAAGGAGGGTGGTCATGTCGGGTGGTCCTGCGATGGATGGGTTGGGAGGCCGGGGAGCGGCACCGCATCGAACGGCCAGCCGCCGTTGCCAGCTTCATCAGAATGAAAATTACTCATCTGTACCTTATTCACGTCCATAAGAATTGCGGATTGAGATCCAAATGACAAAAGCAGATGCTTCATCTATGAACCTAAGCTGATCATCTATAGGAGGGTTGCAATGCGCCTGCCGTCGGCCTCGGCGCTGCGTGTCTTCGATGCGGCGGCGCGGCTGGGAAGCTTCAAGGCGGCGGCGGCAGAGCTGGGCGTGTCGCCGACCGCGGTCTCGCACCGGATCCGCTCGCTGGAGGATCAGCTCGGGCTCGCGCTCTTCGTCCGAAAGACGCGCAAGGTCGAGCTCACCGAAGCCGGGACGACGCTTGCCGCAGCCACATCGGTCGCGTTCCAGCGGATCGGCGACGCGCTGGAAGAGCTGACGCTGGTGGAGCGCACGCTCACGGTCTCGGCCACGCCCGCCTTCGCCGCGCTCTGGCTGGTGCCCCGGATCGACGCCTTCGAGGCGCGGCATCCCGACATCCGGGTGCATGTGGACACGTCCACCGCCACCGTGGACCTCGCCCGCGACCGGCGTGTCGATGTCGCCATCCGTTACGGCCGCGGGTCCTATCCCGGCTTCGTGGCGGAGACGCTTTTCACCGAGCGCGTCGCGGCGTTCGGGGCGCCGGACTATCTCGAACGGCTGCCGTCGTTCGAGGCGGCGACCCTCATCGACACGCGGTGGCGGTCGGCAGCGCTGCCGGCCATCACATGGAGCGACTGGTGCGCCCTGGCGGAGGAGACGCGGAGGCGCGAGACGCCGGACCGCCGGTTCGATCAGGAGCAGCATGTCATCCAGGCCGGTCTCGCCGGTCAGGGCCTCATCCTCGTCAGCACGCTCCTGGT
The DNA here is from genome assembly GCA_022361215.1 of Hyphomicrobiales bacterium. Taxonomy (GTDB): domain Bacteria; phylum Pseudomonadota; class Alphaproteobacteria; order Rhizobiales; family Methyloligellaceae; genus JAKSBI01. Next base: position 7,247 of record JAKSBI010000737.1, read on the forward strand.
CGAAGACCTGGTCGCGCGGGGATGGCTGCGGCCCTACCGCCCCGACATCTCCCTACCCGGGCTCACCTATGCGAGCGTGACCACCGGCGCCCGTGCCGGTGTGCTCAAGGTCCGGCGTTTCCTGTCCTGGCTTGCCGGACAGAGCGCGCAATCGGTCCATGGACATCCGTCGATCCGCAGCAAGAGCTGAGTGGGCCTCCTCCCCTCACCCGACTTGGATATCCCGTTTTTGATCAATCAGTACCGCATAGCGAAATTCATATTGCGAAATCCGATTCTCATAATCTAATATCCGCGGATTGGGCGTCGCGAGGACACGGTCGCACGCAAACCTAGAGACGGATCGCGAAGACCATGACCCGGGTCGCCATCATCGGAGCCGCACAAACGGCATTCGGCGTGAAGCCGGATGCAACGTTGAAGGCTCTGTTCGCCGCCGCCGTCGAAGCGGCCCTCGACGACATCGCAAAAGGCCTCGATCCGCAGGAGATCGAAGAGGCCTATATCGGCAGCCTGGTCACCGGCGGCAGCCAGCTCGGCAATTTCGGGCCGCTGATGGCCGAGAGCGCCGGCTTGACCGGAGCGGCCGCGCAGCGCGTCGAGAACGCCTGCGCCTCTTCCGGCTTCGCCTTCCGCGACGCCGTCATGGCGGTTGCCTCGGGGCGCGCGCGCCTCGTGCTGGCGGGCGGCATCGAGAAGATGTCCGACCTGCCGCGGACCCGGAACCGGAGCTGGCTCGGCGTCTCCGGCGACGTGGAGTGGGAGCGCCTGGCCGGCACCAACTTCCCCGGCATCTATGCCATGATGGCGCGGCGCCACATGCACGAGCACGGCACCGGCCGCGACCAGATCGCCGGCGTGGCCGTAAAGAACCGCGGCCATGCCCTGGCGAACCCGAAGGCGCAGCTCCGCAGGGCGCTCAGCCTGGAGGATGCGCTGGCCGCGCCGACGCTGGCGGACCCGCTCGGGTTCTCCGACGCCTGCGGCATCACCGACGGCGCCTCCGCCGTCATCCTGTGCCGCTGGGAGGACGCGGGGGCCTTTTCCGACCGGCCCGTCGAGGTCGTCGGCAGCGGCGCCGGCAGCGACGTGGTCGCGCTGCACGACCGGGCCGGCTGCACGCGTCTCGATGCGGTCCGCCGGGCGGCCCGTCAAGCCTATGCCGGCGCCGGTATCGAGCCGGGCGACATCGACATTGCCGAGGTCCACGACTGCTTCACCATCGCCGAGCTGCTCGCCTATGCGGATCTCGGCTTCTGCGACGAGGCCCAGGCCGGCCGCCTGATCGACGAGGGCGAAACGCGGCTCGGCGGCCGGTTGCCCGTGAACGTCTCGGGCGGCCTGATCGCCAAGGGCCATCCCATCGGCGCCACCGGCACCGGCCAGATCGTCGAGCTGGTCCAGCAGCTCCGAGGCGAGGCCGCCGCGCCCGAGCGCCAGGTGCCGGACGCGCGCTACGGCCTCGCGCACAATGTCGGCGGCTCCGGCGGCAGCGCCACGGTGCACATCCTCAAGGCTGCCGCCTGACCGGCCTCCTCGCCACGCCACCCGGAGAAGACCAGGGACCCGCCGATGCCGCCACAAGCCCCGCCTGCCGCCTCCCCTGTCGCCCTGGAGGCCTATGCCGCGAGCCTGCCGGCGCTGCGGCTCCCGGCCGCCGCCTACAAGGCGGCCTGGGGGCAGTGCGCGGCCAGGGGCCTGCGACGCAAGGCGGTCTGCGCCTTCGACGAGGACGCCGTCACCCTTGCCGTGGCCGCCGCCCGCGCCGTGGGCGCCGAAGCGCATATGCCCGACGCCCTGTTCCTCGGGGCGACGACCCTGCCCTATGACGAGAAGCCCTCCGCGGCGACCGTCGTTTCGGCCTTGAGCGCGCGCAGCGACGTGCATGTGGTCGAGCTGCGCGGCTCCACGCTGGCCGGCCTGCAGGCGCTTGCCGCAGCCGCCGACTATTGCCGGGCGCATCCGGGACGGCGCGCCCTCGCCATTGCCGCGGACGCCCCGGCCAGCGCTGCGGACATGCCCCTCGAGCACGGTCTCGGCGCGGGCGCGGCCGCCTTCGTCGTCGGACCGGGCCCGGGCCCGGTGACCGTCGGGCGCGCCACCGCCGTCAGCCGCGAGACCTTCGGCGCCCGCATGCGCCGGCAGGACTCGCCCTGGACCACGGACCTGGAGCTGCGCAGCGATACGCTCGGCCCCGCGCTCGCCGACCTGAAGGCGGCCATGACGCCGACGCCGCCCGCCCGTCTGGCCGTTGGCGGCACGGCCGTCGAAATCCGTCGGATCGTGCGTCACATGGATGTCCCTCAAGATGCCGTCTCCAGCCTCTTCGCCGACGTCGGAGATGCGGGCGCCGCCAGCGCCGCGCTGGCGCTCGCCGAGGCCCTGGACAAAGCCGCAGCCGGGGACGCGCTTCTGGCCTTGGCGACGGGCGCCGGCGCCATCGCCCTGGAGCTCCGTGCAAGCGACCGGCCGGCCACGCTCCGCCGCGGCCCCCCGGTCGCCGATCAGGCGGCGGCAGGACGGGAGGTGGACTACGTCGCCTATCTGAAGCACCGGGGCCTGCTCTCCAGCTCCATCGGGGGGGACGCATGAGTTCCTACATTTCCCTGCCTCTCTTCGCCGCCTCGATCGGGCAGCGGCTGAGACTGGAAGCGGGGCGCTGCACGGCCTGCGGCGCCCTGGAGTATCCTCAGCGACCGGTCTGCCGGAGCTGCGGCGGTCGCACGTTCTCAGTGGAGCGCCTGAGCGGCCGGGGCAGCCTGCACACCTACACGGTGATCGCACCCGGCGGAGCGCCGGCGGAGTTCGACCGCGAGCAGTCGATGACCGGGGCGCTGGCCGTGGGCATCGTCGACCTCGCCGAAGGCCCGCGCCTGACCGCCCAGCTCGCGGACATCGAGACGGCGGACCTGCGCATCGGGCTTCCGGTGCGCGCAGTGGTGCGCCGGCTCTACGATCAGGAAGGCGTGGTGCGCTACGGCACCAAGTTCGTCCGGGACGACGAGGCGTCCTGAGCCGGGGCGTCTTGCGGCCTTCCGGCCGAACCGTCCGCCTCTCCCCCGACCAGCCTGTCCAGCTCAGCACCTGAAAGGCCCAGCCGCTCGGCGATCACGGCGCGCGTGTCGCCGCCCGGCTCGGGCGACGGACGCACGTCCGCCGGATCGGCACCGGCGAACTGCAGGGGCGACCCCGGCGTCAGGTAAGCGCCGACCCCCGGATGATGCACCCGTGCGAACAGCGGATTGGCCTCCGAGCACGCCGGATCGGTCTCCACCAGCTCGCGAACGGTCTGATACGGCCCCCACAGGACCCGATGCGCGTCGAAGGCGCTCGCCACGTCGGCCAGCGTCCGCTCCGCCACCCAGGGTGCCAGCACCGCGGCGATGGCCTGGCGGCACCGCCAGCGGTCCGCATCGGTGGCGAAGTCGGCCTGCATGGCCTTCTCCAGATGCCCGAAGGCCTCGCCGAGCCCGGTCGCCGCACAGAGCGCCGTCCACTGGCGGGGCGTCAGGGCGGCAACCATGACCCGCCGCCCGTCCAGCGTCGCAAAATCCCGGCCGAAGGCCCCGTAGAGATCGTTGCCCTCGGCGCGGCGCTCCCTATTCAGCATCTGGATCTCCGCGATGTAGCCCAGGTTCCCCATCATCCAGAGCGCGACATCCTCGAGCGACAGCTCGATGAGCTGGCCCTCGCCCGTCTCCCGCCGCCGGCGCTCGGCGGCCAAGAGGCCGAAGGCCGCGGTCATGGCGCTGAGCGCGTCCCAGGCCGGCAGAAGCTGATTGACCGGCGCGTCGGGTCGTGCCGGCCCGGTCAGGAACGGCAGGCCCGTGCGCGCCTGCACCGTGTAGTCCACCGCTCCGCGATTGTCGTGGGTGCCCCGGATGGCGAGCATGATGAGATCGGCACGCCGCCGGCGTAGCGCCTCGTAGCTCAGCCACGCCTTGGCCGGCATGTTGGTGAGCACCATCCCGGCCTCGACGATCAGGTCCTGAGCCGCCTGCTGCCCCTCCGGCGAGCGCAGATCCAGGAACACCGAGCGCTTGCCCTTGTTCAGGCCCTGCCAGTACAGACTCTCGCCGCTGTCGGTGACCGGCCAGCGGTGCAGGTCGAGCCCGCCGCCCGCCTGGTCGATACGCACCACGTCGGCGCCCAGCTGCGCCAGCGCCATGCCGCCCAGCGGTGCGGCGATGAAGGCGGAGATCTCGACGACTTTCAGTCCCGCGAGAACAGCGTCGCTCACATGCCTCTCCTTGGATCGAAACCGATTGCAGGCCCTAGGCTAAGCCGCCCCGAGACGGGCCGCCGCGCCGCGCCAGACCGCCAGGATCTCCTCCGCCGGATGGATCGGATAGCGCGCCCGATAGAGCCCGACGCTCGCCTCGTGGCGCTCCCGGCTCGGGCTGCCCATCGCATCCTCGACCACCACCGTGTAGTAGTCGCGGTAGGAGGCGCTGCGCACGGTGGACTCGACGCAGCCCTCCGTATTGACGCCGAGGATCACCACGGTCTCGATGCCGCGCGACCTCAGCACCCGCTCGAGATGGGTGCTCAGGAAGGCATCGGGCCGCGACTTCTCGATCACCGTGTCGTTGGGGCCGGGCTCCAGGCCGTCGACGAACTCCCAGCCGAAAGTGCCGGGGACGGTGTAGTTGGGGTCCTTGCCGTCGCGGGTCTTGAAGCGCAGCCAGGCGGGGCTGTCGGAGTGGGCGCCGGGCATCGTGAACTGACGTATGAACATCACCGGGATGCCGAGCGCCTGGCTCTCGCGCACGAAGGAGACCATAGTCGGCAGGCGCTCGATGGTCAGCGACAGGTCCTTGCCGTAGCGCGCGAAGTGACCTTCCGGGTGGCAGAAGTCGTTCTGGATGTCGACGCTGATGACGGCCGTGTGGGCCGGAGCGATCATTTCCTCGAGGCTGTCGTAAACGTCTTTACCTTCAATCTGTCTCATTTGATGTCTCTCGTACCTTTCGAAGACGGGATTGCCATCGGCGCCCCGAGGCGGCCGTTGCGAAGCTGCAGGGCGAAGCAGCCCGCGAGCAGGGCCAGCCCCAGCACGTCGGACTGCATGCCCGGCCAGATCAGGGCGGCGGCCGACGCCGCCAGCGCGGCCCGCAGCGGCCAGCCCGCAGGCCCGACCAGCCAGCCGATGGTCGAGGCCGCCAGCGCCACCGTGCCCACGAAACCGGTGACGGCGGCCAGGGCTATGCTCATGGGATCGCCGACCAGGATCAGCTCCGGATGATAGACCAGCAGGAAGGGAACGATGAAGGCGGCCAGGGCCAGCCGCAGGGAGAGCAGCGCCGTCTTCAGCCAGCTCGCCTCGGCCATGGCCGCGGCGATGAACACGGTGGCGCATAAGGGCGGCGTGATGCCCGAGAGGATGGCGAAGTAGAAGACGAACAGGTGCGCCTGCATGGGCAGCAGCTCCAGGCGCACCAGGGCCGGCGCGACCACCGCCGCCGCCAGGATATAGGCCGCCGACGTCGGCAGCCCCATGCCCAGCACCATGGCGATGCCCATGGCCAGCAGCAGCGACAGCAGCAGGTGCTCCTGGCCCAGGGAGATGATCAGCGCCGAGAACTTCACGCCGACGCCGGTTCCGGCGATCATGGCCAGGATGATCTGGGAGCAGGCTATCAGGATGGCGACCGTGACCAGGCCGCGGCCGGCCAGCACGAGCCCGTCAACCAGGATACGCAGGCGGTGTGCCAGCGCCTCCTCGTTGCCCAGGACCAGGTAGGACACCATCAGCGCCGACGTTGCCCAGAACGCGCCCGTGGCCGGCGTGTATCCCATGACGAGAAACCCGATCAGCAGGGCCAGCGGCCCGAACACGGGCAGGCTGCGCCGCCAGTGCAGGAAATCGCGCGGCCTCGGGATATCCGCCTTGTCGATGACGCCGTAGTCGCAGCGCCGCGCCTCGAAGTGGATGGCGGCGAAGCAGCTTGTGAAATAGAGGATGGCCGGAATCGTCGCGGCCAGCGCCACCTCCATGTAGGGGACGCCCAGGAGCTCGGCCATGATGAACGCGCCGGCCCCCATGATCGGGGGCATGATCTGGCCGCCCGAGGACGCCACCGCCTCCACCGCGCCCGCGAAGGAGCGGCGGTAGCCGAGCTTGCGCATCATGGAGATCGTGAAGGTGCCGGTGGTCGCCACATTGGCCGCCGCGGAGCCGGACACGGTCCCGAACAGGCTGCTGGCCACCGTCGCCACCTTGGCCCCGCCGCCGGTGAAGCGGCCGCTCAGATAGAGCGCCAGATCCATGAAGGTCTGGCCGCCGCCGGTCTTCAGCAGGATGCCGCCGAAGATGACGAACATGGCGATCACCGTTGCCGAGACACCGGTGACCAGGCCCCATATGCCGCGGTCGGTGCTGTAGAGAACCTCGCTGATCAGCTCCAGCGAGAGCCCGCGATGGGCCCAGGAGCCGGGCATCAGCGGCCCGAAATAGGCATAGGCCAGAAAGGCCACCGCCAGCATCGGGAACAGCCAGCCGACCACCCGGCGCGAGACCTCCAGCAGGATCAGGGTCAGCGCCACGCCCAGCCAGGTGTCGGTGGCCGTGGGAAAGAACCCGATGGACATGATCCGGTCGTACTCGAGCACGACCCAGCCGCAGGTCGCCAGCACGGCCGCGATCAGCAGCCCGTCGACGGCGAGCGCGAGCCGCGCCCGCGTCAGGCTTCGGGCGGGCGGAAACAGCAGAAGGGCGAGCACCAGGCACAGCCCGACATGGGGCGCGCGCTGCTGGATGTTCGGCAAGGCCCCGAAAGCGCCCGTGTAGAGGTGGAACAGGGCCAGCCCGAGAGCGACCGCCGGCACCGCAGGGACCAGCCAGGCGGGCAGGTGGCGGAAGATGTCGCCTTCCGCCTTGCCCGCCGGCATGGTCTCAGCGCCGTCGCCGCCTGTCCCCTCCTTGGCGGTGATCGGCGCGTTGCTCACCCGGTCAGCCCTTCTTCGCTTCCGGCGGGACCATATGCTCGGGAACGGTATGGCCCTTCTCGGTCAGGTATTTGTAGACGCCGATATGAAGCGGCGCGGTGCCGTATTTCAGCGTGTTCTTGATGATGTCGACCGAGGCGATGGCCGGATAGGTCTCCGCGATCGTGTCCTGATTCTCGACCATGGCCTTGAAGATGCGGTAGCCCAGCTCCTCCGGCAAGCGCGTAGTCGTGCCCTGCGCGATGAAGACGCCGCGCACCACGGTCTTCTCCGCCCCCTTGTAGGGCGGCGTGATCTCCACGAACTGGTAGTGCGGGAAGGTCTTCTGGACCTTGGCGATCTCCTCCTTGCTATAGCTCACGAAGCGCAGAGGCACGGCCGTGCCGGCGTCGAGGATCAGGCCGTCGGGACGATCGAACAGGCCGGCCTTCACCAACCCCACGATACGGCGGTCCTTCATGGCGTCGCGGGCATCCCCGTAGCTGCCCGAGAACCATTTGGGAGAGACGCCCATCAGCGCGAACTGGTTGCGGGTCACGCGCTCCGTGGAGCTGCCGCGCGAGCCGCCGCTGAACTCCTTGCCGGTGAGATCCGAGATGCTCTTCACATCGCTGTCGGCGTTGACCACGACGTAGTAGGCGAGCGGGCTGGTGACCCAGAACAGCCGGAACTCGGGCTGCGCCTGGCCCTTCCAGGGACCGACGCCCTTCTGGTACTCGAAGAACTCGGGCTCGGCGAACAGCCCCCAGTCCGCTTCCTTGCGCGCCAGCCGTTTGCGGTTGTCGACGCCGCCGCCGGTTTCCATGACCGTGACTTCCAGGTCGTCGAAGAGCTTGTTCAGCATCTGCGCCTGGGCCACATGGTAGGCATAGAGCGACGACGACTGGCCGGTGGCGGCGATCGTCAGAAAGGTCTTGTCCGCGGCATCCGGCTGCGACGCCGGCACGACGGCCGCGAGCGTGGCCGCCAGCGCCACCGCGGGCGCGGCCCGGAGATTTCTAAGCAGTCTGCGCAACATGGTCGTTCCTCTTCCTCTCAAGCTGAATGTCGTCTCTCGGGGGAAGGACATCGCCGTTCCCGTCCGATTTCGGGTGCCAAACAGTGCAGAATATCGAGGGAGTTCGGCGGCCGGACAGAGCGCCGGGCCGGAGCGGGCTGATCTCACGATGAGACGGGCTCGATAGAGAAACGTCGAAGGTAAGCCACCCTCGCCTCGGGCCGCCCAGGTCAAGCCTGCGCCGCTGCATCACCGCTGCCTCCCTGTCTTATGCCGGCCGACCTGAAAGCGTTCCGTCAGCCGATTGATATGCCAGGAAGATGCATGATGCGCCTGTGCATTTCAAATATTTTATTCTGATCTGCGGAATTAGAAACTCACATATGGACTCTCCGCGATCCAAACCGGAGCGCGGTCCTGCCCGAGCGGCAGGGCGCGCAGACCGGGATCGAGGTGGATCTCCGGGTACCCTGCGGACGGGCGGTGTGTGATAGGGGTCGGGACGACGCCGGGAGGGAGCCTCCCGGAGGGCTGTCCAGGCGCACGAGCCCGGGCCGGAAGCCAAGAGCTGCATCTATCGTGCAGATCGGCGGGCCGCCAAAATCCCGGATACCGGCGGCTTGCCCGGGTCAGGACGGGCTCGTCACTCCCGCGTGCCGTAGCGCGCTTCCAGCGACAGCCAGTCGTCGTAGTCGAACAGAGACCAGAGCGCCCGATGGTCGAACATGCGCTCGGCGTGACCGGCGGTACTGCCGGTGGCCTTCAGCTCCTGCATCAGCTCGAGCCCCGCCTTGCCGAAGAGCCGGGTCAAGGAATTCGGATAGATCGCCAGACTGTAGCCCAGCGTCTCCAGGCGCTCGGCCGGCAGGCACGGCGTCTTCCCGCCCTCCACCATGTTGGCCAGCAGCGGCGTGTCGGGAAAGGCACGGCAGATGGCCTCCATCTCCTCCTGGCTTTCGGGGCTCTCGACGAACAGCACGTCGGCGCCGGCCTCCTTGTATTGGGCCGCCCGGTCGATCGCGGCCTGGAGGCCCTGGCCCGTGCGGGCATCGGTGCGCGCGATGACCAGGAACGCCTCGTCCAGGCGCGCGTCGCATGCGGCCTTGACGCGCGCCACCATCTCCTCCGGCGCCACCAGCTTGCGGCCAAGCTCGTGGCCGCAGCGCTTGGGCGCGTCCTGGTCCTCGATCTGGATGGCGCTGACGCCGCTGCGCTCGAAGTCGCGCACGGTCCGCACCACGTTCAGCGGTCCGCCGAAGCCGGTATCGCCGTCGGCGATCACCGGAATGGTGAGCACGTCGCAGATGCGCTTGACCCGGTCGAGAACCTCCGAGAAGGAGGCGAGCCCCACATCCGGCGCACCGAGGCAGCTCATGGACACCCCGGACCCGGTGATGTAGGCGGCCTCGAACCCGGCCGCTTCGACCAGGCGCGCGCTCAGGCAATCGAAGCAGCCCGGCGCCATCAGCAGAGCGGACTGCCCCAGCCGCGCGCGCAGGCGCGCACTCCGGTTCTCCGTCACCCGCAGGCCCGGCGGGCAGGCCGCGTTGAAGTCCTCGGACATGGCGATCCCTCTTCGATGTGCCGGCGCTTCGGTTCGGCCTCACGGCCCGCCGATGGGGGCGGGCGTCATTTCCGATCCAGCGCCTTCTCCACGAATGTGTTGGTGAAGGCGGTGTCCGCCAGAGCAGGCTCGAACTTGCGGTCGGAGAATTTGTTCAGATAGGTGATGACGCGCACGAGCTGATCGCGCGAGACCTGCGGCGAGGTCGGGTAGGCCTTGACGATGCGGGTCCACGCCGCATCGAACAGGGCCTTGTCGAACTGGTCGAAATAGGCGGCGAAGACTTTGTCGCGCACCTGCTCGGTGCGGGCGGGATCGTGCATGGCCCGGGTCGCCGCGTGGATCGCCCCCACAAGGCCCGCGGCCCGCTTCGGGTCCTCCTTCAGCCAGCTCTCACGCGCGTTCAAGGTGATGTACAGATAGCCGTTCAGGTCCGGGATCTGGCCGGCGGCCATGTCGAACAGCAGAAAGGCGCCGTGCTTGGCGATGGCCGTGTCGGAGGTCGGGTTCGACAGGATGAAAGCGTCGATGCGGCCC
>JAKSBI010000888.1 GCA_022361215.1 Hyphomicrobiales bacterium
CTTGCAACCGCCGGGAATCCTTTTTATATGACGCGGTGCCTGCGCCCCCTTCGTCTAGTGGTTAGGACGCCAGGTTTTCAACCTGGAAACAGGAGTTCAATTCTCCTAGGGGGTGCCATTTCCCTCGATCTCGCCCAATGCTGACCCTGCTCAGGCGCGTTTCACTCGGCGCGCTCGGCGTGGATCTTCAGGCGAATCGTCACGTCGTCGCCGATCGTCACCCCGGCGACCGAAGCCGGACCGATGCCGAACCGGCTGCGCTGCACGGTCGCCTCGCCGCGGGCGGTGGCGTGGCGGCTCTTCTGCTCCAGCGTGAACGGCACGACGAGCGGCTGGGTCGTGCCGCGGATGGTGAGCTCACCCAGCAGCTCGAACCGGCCGTTGCCGGCACCGCGGCTGTCGGCGGCGCGAAAGCGGGTCTCGGGGAACCGCGCGACGTCGAACCAATCGGCACCTTTGAGACCCTGATCGACCTCGGCCTGCCCGGTCTTGGTGCTGGCGGTGTCGATGGTCACGTCGATGCGTGTTCTGTCCGGCTGCGACGGCTCGAAGGCGATGTGAGCGGTGAACCTCTCGAAACGGCCCCGGACCGTCTGGCCGCCGGCCGAGATCTCGAAGGTCAGCGCGCTCTTCTCGCCATCGACGACCCATGTCGACGCTGCCGCAGCGCTCGAACCGCCGACCAGCGCGGCGGACAGTACGCAGACGAGCAAGCCATTGGAAGACGCGGAGCGCTTGCGCGCCGGCCACATGCGCCGAAGCAGGCCGTCCTTCAGGACGAGCTGATGACGCAGCGCGGCCGCGATATGGAGGGCTACAAGGCTGGCCAGTGTAATCGCGAGGACGAAATGCACGTCCTTGAGAAGGGGCTCGATGGCCTTCTTCCGTTCCGGCGTCAGCTCTGCCAGCACGCCGATATGCGGCAGCGGCAGCCAGCCGAACAGCACCGTCGGGATCGGAAGCGTCGATGCCGACACCATGGCCCAGCCGCTCAGCGGCAAGGCGATCAGCAGCACGTACAGCGCCATATGGTTCGCGCCCGCCGCCCGTGTCTCCCAAGGCGCCATCGAAGCCGGGTAGGGGGGCCGTGCATGGGTCCAGCGCCAGGCCAGGCGAACGAGCGTGACCGCAAGGACCGTCATGCCCAGCGACTTGTGGAGCTGATAGAGCGAGACCTTCGTGGCCAGATCCGTGACCCAGCGGACCATGGCGACGCCCAGTCCCAGCATGACCAGGACCAGAGCCGCACTCGCCCAATGCAGGAGCCGGGCTCCGGCGCCGTAGCTCTCGGCGGGCTTGGCGGCGGTCATGACGGTCTCAGCCGACAGGGACGCCGCACCCGGCGCTACCAGTGCCCGACATTCTCCATGGAGGCCCAGGGCTCCTGCTTGGGCAGGGCCTCGCCCTTCTGCAGCAGCTCTATGGAGATGTTGTCGGGCGACCGGATAAAGGCCATGCGGCCGTCGCGCGGCGGACGGTTGATGGTGACGCCGTTGTCCATGAGCCGCTGGCAAAGCTCGTAGATATTCTCGACCCGGTAGGCCAGATGGCCGAAGTTGCGGCCCTCTCCATACTCTTCGGAGTCCCAGTTGTAGGTCAGCTCGACCTGGGCGTCCTCGTCCCCCGGCGCTGCCAGAAAGATGAGCGTAAACTTACCCGCCGGATCTTCCCGGCGGCGCAGCTCCTGCAGTCCGAGCTTGTTGCAGTAGAAGTCCAGCGATTCGTCGATATCGGTGATGCGGACCATGGTATGGAGATATTTCATACGTGCCACTCGTCGCTATGATGGGGATTGACGTCGTGGCGTCATTATCCCCGATGGCCGGCGGGGCGCAATGGCCGGCGCCCGGACTTCACGAAGATTCGCAAGCCAGACGACACCGACCCATGGACGCGACCGCCGACAAGATCGCCATGCTGCAGGAGTGGGTGCGAGAGGCATCCAACGGCGTCGCCTTTACCGGCGCGGGCATCAGCACGGAGTCGGGCATCCCCGATTTCCGCAGCCCCGGCGGCTTCTGGACCCGGAACCAGCCGATCATGTTCGACGATTTCGTGCGCTCCCCGGACATGCGTAAGGAAGCCTGGCGGCGCAAGTTCGAGATCGACGCCACCGTTGCCGAGGCGCGTCCCAACACGGGCCATCGCGCCCTTGCCGCTCTGGTCGCCGCGAACCGGATCTCAGCGATCATCACCCAGAACATCGACAATCTTCACCAGGTCTCGGGCGTGCCGGAGAGCAGGATCATCGAGCTCCACGGCAATGGCGGCTACGCCAAGTGCCTCTCCTGCGCGCGGCGCTACGAGCTCGACTGGGTAAGAGGCAACCTGGACGCCGACGGCATGCCGCCCGACTGCGAAGCCTGTGGCGGTCTGATCAAATCGGCGACCATCTCGTTCGGCCAGCCCATGCCCCAGGCGGAAATGCAGCGCGCCCATGCCGCTGCATCCGGTGCCGACCTTTTTCTGGCACTGGGGTCCTCGCTGGTGGTGCGGCCGGCTGCCGACTTCCCGGTGCTCGCAAAGCAGTGCGGGGCCAGGTTGGTCATTGTGAATCGCGAGCCGACGCCGCTGGACGGTCTCTGCGACCTCGTCATCCATGCGGAGATCGAGAGCGTCATGGCGCCGTTCCTGCGTGAGACGCCGGGCTGAACACCGAAAACGCGTTTCCAAGCCTGTCACAGGCAAATGCAGCTCAGATTCGACATGAAGTTGACATGACGGTCGGTGTGACTGGCCGCGCTCGCGATTTTGGGGCCAAGGGCCCCATGATTCGGGGGCCCGAGGTGCGGCAGACCTCCCGCGGGCGTTGCGTATTTGCAACAGCTCACGGAAACCTTGCGGCCATAGCGGCATGCCGCAGTCTCCGGGTTTTTTCCGGTCTCGTTCATTTTTCGCCATAAATCAGACGCTTCAGCGCCATTATTGAAGTATTTTTTCGGCTTCCGCCGTGTGGAGAAACATTGCGCCCTGGAAAATTCCTGTGGTCACGCCGATCTACGGTGCTATGTTCGGTCGAAGGCTCGTCATGGCCATTTTGTGAGGGCGTTAAAGGTGGCTGGGGCGGTGAATGTGCAGCGGGGGAGTGCGGCATGGGGGCGAAAGCGTCGCCACACCTAGAAGGTGTCACCCATAGCGATGAAGCAGCGGTCGACGTCGTAGAAATTGCGGGTTCGATCAAGTGGTTTGATGCTTCGAAAGGCTATGGATTCATAGTTCCGGACAACGGGCTTCCTGATATCCTGTTGCACGTTACTGTTCTTCGTCGGGATGGATTCCAGACAGCGTATGAGGGTGCCCGGGTCGTCTGCGAGGCCTTGCAGCGTCCCAAGGGCCTGCAAGCCTTGCGTATCGTCTCCATGGACGACAGCACGGCGATTCACCCTTCACAATTGCCGCAGCGCACCCATGTACACGTGGTTGCGGAGAGCGATTTCGAGCCGGCCATCGTCAAGTGGTTCAATCGGGTTCGCGGGTTTGGGTTTTTGACGCGTGGCGAAGGAACACCGGATATATTCGTCCATATGGAGACCTTGCGCAGGTTCGGTTTCGCCGAGCTGCGTCCGGGCCAGACCGTCTTCGTCCGCTACGGGCGGGGGCCGAAGGGCCTCATGGCCGCGGAGCTCAAGCCGACGGGCGCCGCGCCTTCGTCCCACTAGCATCCACAGCCAAGGATTTGCACTGGGCCTTGCCGCACTTCTGCTGATGGCGGCGGGGCTTTTTAGTGCCCCTGTGAGTGTAGATGCGGCGGAAACGTCGGCGCGCACGGAAAAGCTGACGCTCGTCACCTCTACCGGCCGTCACGTCTTCGATGTGGAGATCGCCGACACGGGCGATGCGCGCGCCACCGGCCTGATGTTCCGGCGCGAGCTGGCGGCGACGCGCGGCATGCTCTTTATCTACGAGCGCGCGCAGCCCATTCACATGTGGATGAGGAACACCTACATCTCGCTGGATATGGTCTTCATCACCGGTGCCGGCCTTGTGCATCGTATCGAGCGCAACACGGAGCCCTTCTCGGAGCGCGTGATCGAGTCCGGCGGCAATGTGCTCGCGGTGCTGGAAGTGGCCGCCGGAACCGCCGATCGGTTGCAGCTGAAGCCCGGCGATTCGGTGCTGCATCGCAGCTTCGGCACCGCATCCGAGTAGGGGCCGGCGCCGAGGCCCGGCGTCTTGCTCAGCCGCCGTGAAATGTGTAAGCCAATTCCGCTAAGCAGCGCTCGACATTCGAGACGCGGCAGCGGCTCCTCGGTCGGGGCATAGCGCAGTCTGGTAGCGCACCTGCTTTGGGAGCAGGGGGTCGCAAGTTCGAATCTTGCTGCCCCGACCAACCGCCGCGGTTCCGCGTGAACGTCCTGCAGCCGACAATCCGGGGGTCAATTGAGCGATGGCCGCGCGCATCTACAAGCCCGCAAGGACCGCAATGCAGTCGGGGACCGGGAAGACCAAGACATGGATCCTCGAGTTCGAGCCGGAAGCGCCCCGGGAGGTGGAGCCCCTGATGGGCTGGACGAGCTCGGGCGACATGAACGCGCAAGTGCGGCTGGCGTTCCCGACCAAGGAAGACGCCATCGCCTACGCCAAGCGCAACGGGCTGCCCTATCGCGTGATGGAGCCGAAGGAGCGCAAGCCCCACGGCAAGTCCTACGCGGACAATTTCAGATACGGCCGCATCGGCTCCTGGACCCATTGAGCCCAGGCAGGGGCCCGGTCTACGTGCGGGGAGCCTGAAGGTGAAGGACACGCGGCAATGATCGCGGCGCGCCGGCAGGCCTTGAGAGCGGCAGGGCTGCTTCGGCGCCTGTTTCGCGATCCGTCGTCCAGGGATTTCGTGATTGCGACCGCCTCGGTCGCGGGCTTCTGGCTCCTTGCGGTGTATCTGGACCTGTTCGAGGAGGTGGTCGCGTGGACGCGCATGTTCGAACAGGAGGAGCTCGACGAGATTGTCCTGGTCGCCGTGGTCGCCGGGCTCGCGCTCGCATGGTTCGCCTATCGCCGCTGGCGGGAAGCGCAAGCCGAGATCGAGAAGCGGACGGTGGCCGAGGAGACGCTGCGCCAGCAAAACGCCCACCTGGCGCGGCTCAACGAAGAGCTGGAGCGCTTCGCCTTCGTGGCCTCCCACGACCTGCAAGAGCCGCTTCGCAAGTTGCAGACGTTCTCCGAGTATCTGGAGGAGGACGTCAAGGACCAGATCTCGGAGGACGGCCGCTACGCGCTCGGCGTCATCCGGGACGCGGCGCGGCGCATGCGCGTCTTGATATCGGACCTCTTGAGCTATTCCCAGGCCTCGCACGCCACTCTGGAGATTGAGAAGGTCGACCTGACGAAACTCGTCGAGGCCCTGGTCGAAGATCTGTCGGTTCAGATCGAAGAAGCCGGCGCCGAGGTCCATGTCGGATCGTTGCCCCATGTGCGGTGCGATCGGACGCAGGCGCGACAGCTGTTCCAGAACCTTCTCAGCAATGCGCTCAAATATCGGCATCGCGAGCGTGGCTGCGTCGTCCGGATCGAAGCCGGCGCCAAGACGCCTGGAGACGATTGGCGGATCCTCGTGAAGGACAACGGCATCGGCTTCGAGCCTCAGTTCGCCGAGCGCATCTTCCTGCCCTTCCAGCGGCTGCATGGGCGCTCCGAATACGAAGGCTCCGGCATCGGCCTCTCGATCTGCAAGCGGATCGCGGACCGCCACGATTGGGAGCTGAGCGCGGAGGGCACGCCGGGGGAGGGGGCGACGATCGTCCTCGCGCGACCCGCGGCCGGCGGCATCAAGGCAGCATAGGATTGCGGCGCGGCGGAGTGTTCGTATATAGGTGCGAGGATTGCGGCTGGCACGGCACGTCCTGGCATCGACCCGGAGCGCCCTTGGTCCCGTAGCTCAACCGGATAGAGCAGCGGACTTCTAATCCGCAGGTTGCAGGTTCGAGTCCTGCCGGGATCGCCATACCCAGCAACCCAAAAACGGGTTTGTTCCCATGGGGTTTGCCGCCCGCATTCCCGCTTGCGTTTGCGAAATGCGGACAAAATCGGCCCCAGCCCAGTTTTCTTGCGGTCAGTGCCGTATGACGGCGCGCCGCCGGCAAGTCTTTGAGTTTTGTTACGTTTTCGTTGCATGGGCGCGGCATGGGGCAGGCCTTGGCAGCGGAAGTGGTCGCTTTTTTCCAAATTGTGGCGGCTTTGTGGCCTTGAACACCGCGTTAACCCTTCCCATGTAGGTTTCAACAGGCGGGTCGGGTTCAAGGCAAAAACTGTCAACGCCGAAAAAGGCAGCCCCGATCCAGAGTTGAGGCTAGGAAACAGGGGCACGGATATGACCAACCGCTCGACCTTTTTCTCCCGTCACTTTGGTTCGATTACTGCCGTCGGTATCGCTGCTGCCATGACCGTTGCGGCGGTCGACTCGGCGTCGGCCGGGCCTTTCCGATTCCTGTTCGGCGGTGGCGGTGGCAGCAACAAGGCCTCCTATTCGCACAACGCCAGCGGCAAGCGGGTCGTGCCCTTCACCAAGCGCTACAGCAAAGGTACGATCGTCGTCAGCTTCGCCGACCGCAAGCTCTACTTCGTGTCCAAGCCCGGCCAGGCCATCAGCTATCCGATCGGCGCGCCCATGGGCAAGGCGAGCTGGTCCGGCGTGCTGCGCGTCAGCCGCAAGCAGGTGAACCCCACCTGGACGCCGACCGCCGGCATGCGCCGCGAGAACCCCGAGCTGCCGGCCTTCGTGCCGGGTGGCCACCCGCGCAATCCGCTCGGCATCCGCGCCCTCTATCTCGGCAGCACCCTCTACCGCATTCACGGCACCGACGCGCCCTGGACCATCGGCCAGGAAGTCTCGCGCGGCTGCATCCGCATGTACAACCGGGACGTCGTGGACCTCTATTCCCGCGTGCCGGTCGGCACCAAGGTGATCGTGACCTGGGACCGGTTTAGCCGCCGCGCCTGAGGGCCGCGTTTCGAGCATGGATCCCGGGGCTCACACGCCTCGCAGCATCGAACATTCGACCGCACGGAACACGCCGTTCCGTGCGGTTTTCTTTTGCCGAGACTCGGGCGTGGCCGGCGCGCTCGGGCCGTCAAGCGGCCTCGCGCAGCCGCCGGAAGCCGTGCTCCAGGTCGGCCTTGAGGTCGTCCACGTCCTCGAGCCCGATGTGGAACCGGAGCGCCGGGCCTTCGCCGCGCCACGCGGTCGCGGTCCGGTAGTCCGTCGGGTCGAACGGAACCACCAGGCTCTCGAAGCCGCCCCACGAGAACCCCATCCCAAACAGCTCCAGGCCGTCCAGCATGGCGGCGACGGCCTGCTTCGTACAGGGCTTGAGGACGACTGCGAAGAGGCCCGAAGCGCCCTGAAAATCCCGTTTCCACAGCGCATGCCCGGCGTCGTCTTCGAGCGCCGGGTGCATGACCCGCGCTACCTCGGGGCGCGCGCGCAGCCACTCGGCCATCTCAACGCCTGAGGCCCAGTGCCGGTCCAGCCGCACCGCCATGGTGCGCAGGCCGCGCAGGCCCAGATAGGTGTCGTCCGGCCCCGGACAGACACCCATGTCGCCGTGAACCGCGTGCACCATCTCCGCCGTTCTCGCATTCGCCGTGATCGCGCCGAGCATGGCGTCCGCGTGGCCCACGACATATTTGGTGGCCGCCTGAATGGAAACGTCGGCGCCATGGTCGAAAGGCTTGAAGAAGAGCGGTGTCGCCCAGGTGTTGTCGAACAGTACGAAGGCGTCGCGGGCATGGGCGGCCTCGGCGATGGCCGGCAGGTCCTGGACCTCGAAGGTCTGGGAGCCGGGCGATTCCGTGTAGACCAGTCGCGTGTTGTCCCGCATCAGCTCGGCGATACCGGCGCCGATCAGAGGATCGTAATAGGTGGTCTCCACGCCCAGCCGTGCCAGCACATGGTCGCAGAACCGGCGCGCCGGCCGGTAGACGCTGTCGGTCATCAGAACGTGATCGCCGGCCCGCACAAACGCCATCAAGGCCGTGCAGACTGCCGACAGGCCCGAAGGCGCGAGCATGGTCCGGGCGCCGCCTTCCAGCTCGGCCAGGGCGCTCTCCAGTGCGCGCACGGTCGGTGTTCCGCGCCGTCCGTACGTATACTCCCGGTCGCGGCTTTCGAGCGATTCGACCGTGGGATAGAGCACCGTGGAGCCACGGTATACGGGGGTGTTCACGAAACCGTGCTGCTTCGAAGGGTCGCGCCCGGAATGGATCAGA
>JAKSBI010000083.1 GCA_022361215.1 Hyphomicrobiales bacterium
CTGGTGGGTGGTGGCGTCGTCCCTGAACTAAGGAAATAGGGGTCTGACCCCTAGCAGGTTTTTTTTCGCTCACGGCTATTCCGCGCTGACGCGCGGGCCTGCGCGGGCGCCCGAGACCAGGACCGGTTCCCGCTGAGCCGACTCACGAGCCGTCAACGACCCATGTTGCGAGGCGATGGTTCTACCATCGGTCTCGGGGTGCCATGCGGACGGGCCCTGCCTGATAGGGGTCTGACCCCTATTACCCAGCCCTTCCTCATGCTCTTGATGTCGTCACCCAGCTTGACAGGGTGACGACACCAAATGGGAAGGCCCGTCCGCATGGCACCCCGAGACCGATCCTATAGCCATCGGCCAACTGCTACGGTCATCGACGGCTCGTGACTCGGCAACCCGGGAACCGGTCCTGGTCTCGGGCGCCCGCGCAGGCCCGAGCGCAGCGAGGAATAGCCGCGAGCGATAAATGAAGGGCGAAGGCCGCCCGAGCCCCGAGCGACAGATTAATGCGCCCGGTCGACGCAGAACCGGACGGCGTCGAGCAACGCCGACTTCTGCTCGCAGTCCGGGAAGATGGCGAGGGCGTCGTGGGCGATGGCGCCGTAGTGGCGGGCGCGGTCGATGGTGTCCTCGATGGCCCGGTGGCGCTCGGTCAGCGCGATCGCCTTCTCCAGGTCGTCGTCGCCGATCTCGCCCTCCTGCAGCGTGCGACGCCAGAAGGCGCGCTCGTCGTCGGTGCCGCGCCGGTAGGACAGCACCACGGGCAGCGTGATCTTGCCCTCGCGGAAGTCGTCGCCGATGGACTTTCCGAGCTTGGCCTGCTCGCCCGAATAGTCGAGCGCGTCGTCGACGAGCTGGAAGGCCACGCCCAGGTTGCGCCCGTAGGAGCGCAGCGCCGCCTGCTCCGAGTTGGGCCGCTCGGCGACCACGGCGCCGACCTCCGCCGCGGCGGAGAACAGCGCGGCCGTCTTGGCGCCGATCACCGAAAGATACTCGTCTTCCGTCGTCGCGGTGTTGTTGGAGGCGACGAGCTGCATGACCTCGCCCTCGGCGATGACCGCGGCGGCGTCCGACAGGATGCGGAGCGCGCCCATGGAGCCCACCTCGACCATCATCTTGAAGGCTTGGCCGAGCAGGAAATCGCCGACCAGCACGCTGGCCTCGTTGCCCCAGAGGATCCGCGCCGCCGTCTTGCCCCGGCGCAGGTCGCTCTCGTCGACCACGTCGTCGTGCAGCAGCGTGGCCGTGTGCATGAACTCCACGGCCGCCGCCAGCTTGACGTGACCTTCGCCCCGATAGCCGCACATATGCGCAGCGGCGATGGTCAGCATGGGGCGCAGGCGCTTGCCGCCCGAATCGATCAGATGGCGCGCCAACTCGGGGATCAGGTCGACGTCGGACCGGGCCTTGTCCAGGATGATCCGATTGACGCTGGCCATGTCGTCATTGACGAGCGTGAGCAGGGGCTCCAGACTGGCCTGCCCCTCGCGTGTGCCCGAAAGCGGTACGACAACTCCCAAGAGATTCCCCTAAGTTTGTGAAACTCGCGTGAGTATATTCGGTGGTGCCGTATGAGGGTCAAGCTGTTAGCGTGCCGGCAATTGCTCCAATTGCCGCAGGGGGTTGAGCCGGCCCAGGCCGCAGATCTCGGAGTTGACGCTTGAAAGAGCTGCTACGCAGCAACGACCCCGTGCTCCTGTCCTTCGTCGAGGCGCTGCTCGGCGAGGCCGGAATCGGCCATGCCGTGCTGGACACGAACATGAGCATCGTCGAGGGGTCCATCGGCATTCTGCCGCGCCGCGTGCTGGTCGAGGAGGACCGGTGGCTCCAGGCGCGCCGGATCCTGCGGGATGCCGGTCTGGCAGAGGCCATCGGCGATGAGTGACCGGCCCTCCGGCGCCGGTCTTGCGGGCGAGACCAGCCGGGACGCGTTTCTGAACGGCCGGCTGACCTTGTTGCAGCCGAAGCGGGGCCCGAGGGCCGCCATCGACGCGCTCTTTCTCGCCGCCGCGATCCCGGCGGAGGCGGGCGCCGGGCAAAGCGTCCTCGAAGCGGGCGCCGGCACCGGTCTCGTCAGCCTGGCGCTGGCGCAGCGGATCGGCGACGCGCAGGTGACCGGCATCGAGGTGCAGGGCGATCTCTGCCGCCTGGCCGTCGAGAGCGCCCGGCTCAACGGGCTCGAGGCGCGCGTCCGGTTTCTGGAAGGGGACGTCACCGGGCCGCCGGAGCGTCTGGACGCCCTGGCGCTGCGCGCCGAAGCGTTCCGGCACACGGCCGCCAACCCGCCCTATCTCACGGAGGGCCGCGCGAGATCGGCGGCAACGGCCGCGAAGCAGCGCGCCCATATGGCGGATGACGGCGATCTCGACCTCTGGGTCCGCTTTCTGACGCGCATGACCGCGCCGGGCGGCACCGTCACGCTGATCCACCGCGCCGAGGAGCTGGCGCGGCTGTTGGCCTGTCTCGACCGGCGCTTCGGCGGGCTGGCGGTGTTCCCGCTGTTCCCCCATGCGGGCGAGCCGGCGCACCGCGTGCTGGTGCAGGGCGTGAAAGGCAGCCGGGCGCCGCTGCGGCTGGCGTCGGGCCTGGTGCTGCACGAGGTCTCGGGCGCTTACACGGCCGCCGCCGATGCCGTGCTGCGCGCGGGGGAGGGGCTGGCTCTGGCGTAGCGTGCGTCAGGACGCGGCCTGGGCCTCGAACTGCTTCACGGCCTGGATCACCTTGGCCAGCATCAGCCAGCGGCCGATGCTCTTGCGCAGCCCCTCGTCGCCAAAGAGCACGATGTCCTCGTCGTCCAGGGCGCGCGCGAGCGACTGCCTGCCGATCCAGACATTGGCCATCACCGGCACGCTCGTCGTCACATGCAGATCCACGTCGAAGCCGGGGTCGGACTGGCAAAGGTCCACCTCGCCGCCCTCGACGACGAGCCACCAGCGGCGCAGCTCGGCCGGCGCGTCGGCGTACTCGAACTGCAGCACCGTGCGGCCCTCGGGCAGGGCGCCGGTGTCGATCCGGCGCCGCATGTCCCACATCAAGACGCCCGCATCCCAGTCCTGGCTCTCCAGCGCGCTCTCCACCCAGCGCTGCCCCCAGACGCCGAGGGCGACGATGACCGGCCTGAGCTCCTCGCCGGCCGAGGTCAGCCGGTACTCGGACGCCTGGGCGCCCTGCGGCTGCCGGCGCTCGATCACGCCCGCCTCCTGCAACTCCTTCAGACGTTTCGACAGAAGCGCGCGGGAGATCAGCGGCACGCCCCGGTGGATCTCGTTGAAGCGCGAGCTGCCGCTGATCAGCTCCCGAAGGATCAGCGGCGTCCACCGCGTGGTGACCACCTCGGCAGCCTTCGCGACGGGACAGAACTGTCCGTATTCCGTGGTTCTTGTCATGAGAGTCCGAGCCTCGAACTCCGCGTTTTCCCGGGACAAAGTGTAGGGCAAGCGAGATCCGTTGTCCGGTTCATTTTCTGAACTGGATGGCGCGGGCGCGGCTCCCGATCTCCACGCTACGCCCGGCGGCAGGTGCCGGGCGATGAGCAATTGGAGAGAGATATGACCCTTGCCTTGCAGTCTGCCGGATCCGCCATTCGGCCCCACAACGCTACGCCGTCCGCCGTCTGGTCGTCGGCCGGCCGTGCCTATGACGAAGTCAGCCGTGGCATCGCGGACGCCATCGAGCACGGCATCAACCGCCTCGCACCCGCGCCGCAGGAGCGCATCCTGGACGTGGCCACAGGCACCGGCTGGACCGCGCGGCGGCTCGCAGACCGTGGCTTCGACGTCACGGCGGTCGATTTCGCCCCCGACGTGGTGGCGGCCGCGCGCGCGTTCGCCGGGAGCCGCGGCCTCGACATCGCCTTCGACGACGGCGACGCGGAGCTGCTGCCCTATCCGGATGCCTCCTTCGACGCGGTGATCTCCACCTTCGGCGTCATGTTCGTGCAGCGGCCCGAGGACGCCGCGGCGGAGCTGGCGCGGGTGTGCCGCCCGGGCGGCCGTCTGGCGCTCGTCAACTGGTCGCCCGACGGCAACGTCTTCGAGATGTTCAAGATCATGAAGGCGTTCATGCCGAAACCGGACGGAACGCCGCCGCCGTCCCCCTTCGAGTGGGGCAGCCCGGAGCGGGTGCAGCAGCTTCTGGGCGACGATTTCGAGCTGACATTCGAGACGGCCACGTCCTTCTACCGCGAGCCCGACGGCGCCGCCGCCTGGGAGACGTTCTCGATCGGCTACGGCCCGCTGCGCACGCTCTCCGGCAAGCTCGACAATGAGGCTCGCGCCGAGCTCGAGCGGACGTTCGTGGACTTCCACGACGGCTTCGCCACCGCGCTCGGGATCTGCGTGCCCCGAGACTATCTGGTCGTGCGCGGGGTCAGGCGCTGACGACGAGGGCGGGTCCGGCGACGGCGCAGAGAACCGTCCCGGGCTCGCCCGTTGGCGACGCTATCGGCGTTTCGAAAAGAGCTATGCAATCGATGGAATGCGCGCGATCACTTCTTGCAGCCGAGGACCTTGGGCTTGCCGTTGACGAACACATTCGGGCTCAGGATCGGCGTGCCCTCGGTGCATCCGATAATGGCCGGTCGTCCGTTGATGAACACGTTCGGCGAGCCGATCGCGCCCGGAATGTCGCCCGTGCGTTGCGCGCGCTGGCCGTTGACGATAACGGACTCGCTGCCCGTGCCGCCCGGCGCATCGGGCTTGTCCTGTGCGGCTGCAACGGAGACCGGCATCGAAAGGAGACTTGCGGCGAGGACGAGCGTTCCGAGTCGATGTTTCATTGCTTTGCGGCTCCGTTTGAAGGTCTTTTGTACTCCGCGGGAATGACGGGCGTGGAGTGAATGGTCCCATCGACCAGACACTAGCCAGTGATCGCGGCACAATCAGGGTGTTCGCTGCACGATGGCCTTGCACACCGGCCGACACCATGCACCGATATCCTCCCTCCGGTCCGCCAATGAGGAGAGGTGCCCATGGTCCGCGGTCTCAGCCACATGACCTTCATCGTCCGCGATCTGGATCGCATGGAAACCGTGCTGACCGAGGTGATCGGCGCGCGCAAGGTCTATGACAGCGGCGACGAGACCTTCTCCGTCTCGCGCGAGCGGTTTTTCCTGGCGGGCGACGAGGGCCTCTGGATCGCCGTCATGGAGGGCGAGCCGCTGCCCGCGCGCAGCTACAACCACATCGCCTTCAAGATCGACGAGGCGGACTACGAGCCCTCGCTGGCGCGCATCCGCGCGCTCGGGCTGGAGCTGAAGGAGAGCCGGCCGCGGGTCGGCGGCGAGGGCCGCTCCATCTATTTCTACGACGACGACAACCACATGTTCGAGCTGCACACGGGCACGCTGGCCGAGCGGCTCGAGCGCTACGCGCAAGGGCGCTGAGGCGGCGCAGGAGGGCGGATGACGACCTATAGGCTTCATTGCTTTCCCGAGTCGGGGAACAGCTACAAGCTCGCCCTCATGCTGGCGCTCTGCGGGCAGGACGTCGAGCTGATCTGGACCGACTTCGGCGGTGGCGTGACCCGGACGGCGGCCTGGCGCGAAAGCGTGAACGAGATGGGCGAGATCCCCGTCCTCGAGGAGGACGGCCTTCGGCTGACGCAGACGGCCCCCATTCTCCTGCGGCTTGCCAAGCGGCACGGGCGGTTCGGCGGGGCCGACGAGAGCCAGCACTTCGAGATCCTGCGCTGGCTCTTCTGGGACAATCACAAGCTCACCAGCTACATGGCGACCTACCGCTTCCAGCGCGCGTTCACGCCGTCGCCCGAGCCCGCGGTGCTGGATTTCCTGCGCGGCCGGATCGATGGCTGCCTGGCGATCCTCGAACGGCACCTGCAGGGCCTGCCCTTCGCCATCGGCGATAAGCCAACCGTCGCCGACATCTCCATGCTCGGCTATCTCTGCTTTCCCGCCGAGGAAAGCGGCTACGACCTCGCCGCCAGCCACCCGGCGGTGAGTGCCTGGATCGACCGCATGGCGGCCTTGCCCGGATGGCGCGCGCCGTACGACCTGCTGCCGGGCAAGCGTCTGCATCGTCACCGATGACCGGCGGAGATCACGCTGGTCCGGCCGAAGATGCCCAGGGGCGTTTCACAAGGGCATTTGCGCCGAGGAAAAACCACAATCTCGGCTCATCCCGGTGAAGCTGCGACAGGGTTGGACGGATGGGATGAATGGAGCAGGTATGATCGGCAAGGCGCGGGTACTTTGTCTGGCCGGTGTCATGCTGGCTCTGGGAGGTGTGGCCGCCCACGCCCAGCCCTATCCTTCGGGCTTGAGCGATGCGGCCATCGCCAAGTTCGAGACCTATGACGCAAAGATCGCGTCCGCGATCCGGGACAGCAAATCGCGCGGCGCCAAACCGGTCGAGCTGGCCAAGGCCTTTCCCAAGGACTACGTGCTGGCCATCTTCCGCGAGGTCTTCGGTTCCGAGTGGGGGCCTATTCGAGAGTATGCGGATGCCGCGCTGGCCGAGTTGCCGCAGATCGAGCCGCCGGCTCGGCTGGCGAAGACGCCGGTCCATGCGGTCAACGTGTCGAAGGAGAACATCAAGCTGTTCGACGCCCTCGCCAAGGCGCCCGCCTTTGAAGAGGGGCTGGCAACGGCACAATTGTGGAACCCGCAAGTGGTCGTGGCAGCGAGTGCCATGATGATCCTGGCCCGCACGTCTCCCGAAGAAATCGCGCACCATTCCGTGACGTCGGGGTTCGCGTCGCGGCGGCTGGTCAGGTCCACTTGGCGGGGCCGCGATGCGCTCATTCTGTACGAGGGCGGCTGGATTTTCGCGATCAACTATGTCCGATCCCCGCGCGGGCTGATCGTGGCCACCAATATTGGCCTCTATGAGCGATGAAAGGCGCCTGGACGGCGCCCTTCGCGTGTCCGTCATCGCCGCTTGACCAGGTCGAGCGCGACGGCGATGGCCCGGTCCTTCTGCGGGTCGGCGCCCTGCGCATAGGGGAGCGTGAACGGGACCTCGATGTCCGGCGCCACGCCCACGCCTTCGAGGCGA
>JAKSBI010000410.1 GCA_022361215.1 Hyphomicrobiales bacterium
TGGGTCTTCAGGTTCTCCGGGCGGATCAGCGATTTCTCGTGAATGGGCATGGGTGATCACAGTCTCGGTTTCATCGCGGCGCCGTCTCAGCAGATCTGCTTCAGGCCGTCGATGGCCTGGCCCTGGCCGTCGACGGTCTTGAAGCGGGAGCGTCCCGTCCGCCGGTCGACGCCGTCGAGGCCGAGGATGCGGCGGGTGTGGAGCAGGGGATCGACCTCGGAGGCGAAGTCGGTGCGCAGATAGGTGCCGCCCTGGGCGTTGATGTAGTCGGCGTAGACATAGGCCTGCAGCAGGTCGACGTAGAACAGCATGTCGCGGAAGACGCCGTTGTCCGCCAGGAACTGGGAGAGCTCCTCGCGCAGCATCACGAAGGTGGCGTGGCCGTCGGGGATGTCGATCACCATGTGGTCGACATTGTCGCCGTGCCAGATCTCGCGCAGCACGCCGGTGTTGGCCTTGGCGTCCCAGACCCAGCGGGTCATCAGCGGGTACCGCTCCGGCAGGGCGTGGTGCAGGATCTCCGCCGCCAGGTCGCGCACCCAGCGATAGCTCTTGTCGGACGGGAAACGCGCGACGAAGTCGGCCATGCGGTCGTCGGCCGTGGTTGCATCGCCGGCGTCCTCGAGCAGGGCGACGATGGCCTCCCGGAAATGGGTGAAGCCGTGGGCCTGCAGCGGCTTGGCGATGCGCCGGCGGCAGGTGGCCATGAAGGGGCAGATCTGCTCGAACTGGTCGAGGGTCAGGGCTTCGGCCTTGCCGCCGCCCAGCAGCTCCTGAAACAGCGCCGCCTTCAGCTTGAGGGCGTTGGCCAGGGCCTCGACGCCGCCGAGGTCCTCGCAGGCCGCGATCAGCTCTTCCAGGTTGCGGGTCAGGATCGGGCCGCTCAAATGCAAGACCGGCCGCTCGACCTCCGTTGCCGCCTTGGCCCGACCTGGAACGAGAGATATCACCGCCGCGCTCCGCGCCTACTCCGCTGCCACCGCCTGCACGCCGCTGGTCGCCGCCAGCGCCGACATGGCCGCCGCATTGGCCTGGGCGATGGAGTCGTCGATGGTCTCGGGGCCGATGGCGGCGCCCGCGACGAACACGCCGGGCCTGGACGTGGCGCCCATGACGCCGTAGGCGTCGCGGCGCGCGATATAGCCGTGACGGTGCAGCTCCACGCCGAAGATCTCCGACAGCAGCATGTTGTCCACATTGGGGTCCATGCCGATGGCGTGCACCACCATGTCGAAGGGAATGGTGATCGGCCGCTTCACCAGCGTGTCCTCGCCCTTGACGATGAGCTGGTCGCCGTCGGAGGTCACCTCGGCGATGCGGGCCTTGATGTACTTGACCTTGAACTCCTCCTGGGAGCGCCAGTAGTAGTCGGTCTCGTAGAGGCCGAAGGTCCGGATATCCATGTAGTAGATATAGACGTGGCAGTCCGGCAGCTCCTCGCGGATCTCCATGGCCATGTTGGCGGAGACGGTGCAGCAGATCTTGGAGCACCACTCGCGCCCGATCTGGCGGTCGCGCGAGCCGACGCAGAGCAGGATGGCGACGCGCTTGGGCTTGCGGCCGTCCGAGGGGCAGTGCACGCCCTTGCCGCTGGAGATCATCTGCTCGACCTGGGTCGTGGTCACCACGTCCGGGAAGGTGCCGAAGCCCCATTCCGGCTTGTTGACGGAGTCGAAATGGGTGAAGCCGGTGCACAGCACCGCCGCGCTCGCGGTGATCTTCTTCTTGTCCGAGAGCGTGACCTTGAAGTTGCCGGGCTCGCCCGCGAAGGCCTTGACCGTGGTGCCGGTGCGCACGTCGACCAGCCCGTTCTGCGCGACCCTGTCGACCATGCCGCCGATGGCGTCCCTGGCCCATTCGCCGGTGGGCACCAGCTTGGCGTAGCCGGAGAGGATGGGCGCGCCGCCGAGGCGGTCCTCCTTCTCCACCAGCACCGCCTCGCGCCCGATGGAGGCCAGCGCGTGCGCCGCCGCGAGCCCCGCGGGGCCGCCGCCGACGACGAGAATGGGGCTGCTCATGACACCCTCCCTGCGCTACTTGGCGACCGGCTGAAAGCCGGGGCCAGAGGTGATCATCAGGCGCGGGTCGTAGAGGTTCTCCTGGTTGCCCTTCTCGACCTCCTTCAGATAGTCCTCGAACTCCTGCTTCTTGAGCTGCCAGTCGATGCCGAGCTTTTCGAAGAGCTTCTCGGTCGGCGAGGCGTGCCAGTGGGACTGCACGATCTTGTAGGGGTGCGCCCCGCAGACCAGCGCCGCGAACTGGCAGTCGGCCAGGATCGGCATCTCGTAATGCTTGCCCTCGGCCTTGCCGATCCACTGGTTCTTGTCCAGCGTCGTGATGCAGCCGGTGTCGTGGCCGATCATGACGTCGGCCTTGGCCTCGTCGACGGCGACCTTGAGCTTGCGGTCGATGGCGAAGGAGCGGGTGAACTCGCGCTCCGAGATGATGTGCCGGAAGCCGAAGCCGCAGCAGTCGTACCAGGTCTTGTAGTCGATCACCTGGGTCCCCAGCGCCTCCATGACGCCGGTGGAGACGGCGACGCGGTTGCCGTCGAGCACGTCGTCGTCGTAGATCGCGTCCTCCGGCACCATCTTGTAGACGTGGCAGGCCGGGTGGATGGTCGAGCGGATCTGGCTGGCGTCGATCTCCTGGTGGTTGGCGATCCGGTGGCGCATCACATGCACCCATTCGGAGTAGTGCACCACCTCTTCCGGGATCAGCAGCTTGCCGTCCACCAGCCGCCCGAGCTTGCCGAGGATCTTCGTCACCCGCTCCCTCAGCTCGGCCGAGTGAAGCAGATACGCGCGCACCTCCTTGTAGTTGCCGAAGGAGGTGCCGCAATGCACCAGCGGGTAGAAGTGCCCGTCCTCGAGCCCCTGGGCCCGGGCCGACACATAGGCCTGATGGAAGTTGCGAAGGAAGACGGCGGCCAGGCTCTCGATATTGCCGATGCCGGAGCCGTGATAGTTCCAGGCCGTGCACGAGGTCTGGTCGGTCTCGTCCAGATACTGGATCTCCATCTTGTTCATCAGCCAGAGCAGCGAGGCCGGATAGCCCGGGATGTTGCCGCACTGGCCGCAGGACTTGTGGTGCCAGAGCTGCGTGGTGGGGACGCGCTTGTCCCAGCCGTAGAGCGTCTTGACCGTGACCGGCTCGTGCGCGTCGCGGACGCGGTGCACGACGATCTGATCGTCCTTCTCGAGCTGCCACATGACGTCGCGCACGTCCTCGACGCGGTCCTTGTTGGTCAGCATGGAGCGCCGGTCGATCTTCTGCTCGACCCAGGCGGTCGCGACCGCGGCCTCGGCCGGGGCCAGGTTCGAGTCGGTCCACTCGGAGCCGTGGCCCGTGAACCGTTCTCCGCCTTCCGGCTTGCCGTCCTTCGCGGTCATGTCGGTCTCCTTCCCGGGTGTTGTTGTTTCTGCCGCGCGGGTTCCCGGCGGCTGTGCTGGGATGACGGCCGATGCCTCAGTCGTCGTCCTCTTCCTGCTCCTCCAGGAAGTCCTCCCAGTCCTCGCGCTTCTCGTCCATGATGTCGGTGATGACGTCGAACAGGTTCTCGTCGATGGTCTCGAGCTGATCGAGGACGCCCGTCATCTCCCAGATGGTGTAGAGCTCGACCGAGGTCTTGAGGTTCACCTCCCAGGCGGTCTCGGTGGTGTTCAGCGTCGGCATGGGGATGGCCTTGCGCAGCAGCTTCAGCGGCGCGTCCACCTTGGTGATGTTCGGCCCCCAATCGGCGAAATGGTCGGGGTTGATCATGTCGGGGGAGAGCTGGTTGCCGGTGGAGATCAGCTTCAGCATGACCCGGCTGAAGGGGCGGAGCACGTCCTTGGCGGACTGCATGCCGTGCTTGATGGCGGTCTCGCGCATCAGCATCACCAGGCCGCCCGGCGAGTTGCCGAAGGGGCAGCGCGCCGCGCAGGTGTAGCACTGGGCGCAGGCCCAGATCTTCTCCTGCATGGCGTCGTAGATGCCTTCGAGGTTCTCGGTCCAGAGCAGCTGGACGATCTCGCGCGGCGAGAAGTCGTAGTAGTGGGCGGCGGGGCAGGTGGCCGTGCAGATGCCGCAGTTCAGGCAGCCGTTCAGCTCATGGTCGTAGCGCAGGTCCGACTGGATATCCTGAAAGATCTCTTCGAGCTCGCCACGCGGCAGCGGTGCCTCGGTGGAGACCGGGTCCCCGATGAAGTCCTGGACCCTGGTGCCTTCGGCGGCATGTCCCATGCGATCTTGCCTCCCGCGTCAGTAGCTCAGGACCCTGGTGTCCCCTTCCATGACCTCCTCGACCAGATGGGCGCCGCCGACGATGCCCTCGCATTCGGGAATCAGATCGTCCTCGGTCATGTCGAACAGGTCGAGATTGGGCGAGCAGCAATAGAACTTGGCACCGGCCTCGTGCGCGTCCTTGATGAAGTCGTAGACGGACTTGGGCGAGCCGTCCTTGACGAACAGCTTCTCGGCCACGCCCTTCTTCATCAGCCGGCCGGCCGTCGCGGTGCAGATCACCTCGACCTCGTAGTCCATGGCCGCCGCCACGGTCGCCTGAAAGATCGGCGCGCCCAGCTCCTCGCCGTTGCGCGGATCCGTGTTCGCCATGATGATGATGAGTTTTTCGGCCATCGGCACGCTCCTGACCGTATCCTCCTGTCGTTCGGCCCGATCGCCGAACACGATTCCGTCTGCCCGCAGATCCAGGCAAACATTTTCCGGCCAAGATAGCCGTTGCCCGGACCACCGGCAAGCGTTTTATTCGAATATCGCGATATGACGATATAAGGTCTTTACTTGATCAGCAGCGCCAGGGCGCTCCCGGCCGAGACGACGAGGATGGCGAGGCGCAGCCGGCGGCCGTCGAGCTCGGCGGAGAGCAGGCGGGAGGCCGCGTAGCCGGCGATCACGCCGGGCATCAGCGCGGCGCCGAGCAGGGCCTCGGGGGCGCCGAACAGGCCGACGCGGTTGAGCGCGAAGAGCGCGGTGGCGTAGCAGACGATGAAGAAGGCGCCGAGCGTGGCGCGCACGCGCTCGCCCGCCTCGCTCTGATAGACCAGCGCGATCGGCGGCCCGTGCAGCCCGGCCATGGTCCCCATGATGCCGGCGGCGATCCCGCCGACCACCAGGCTGGCGCGGCTCACGGCCGGTCGCAGCCCGGCGACGCTCAGCACCACGCCCGCCAGGATCAGTGTCGCGAACACCGTGGGGAGCTGCCCACGTGCGATGACCGTGAGCGCGGCGGCGGCAGCCACCGTTCCGACGGCGAGTCCGATCAGCGCCACCGCGAGCTGGCCCGTCTGGATGGCGCCGCGCTCGCGGTAGGCCATGGCGCCGGCCAGCGCCAGCGAGGCCATCAGCGTCGGGCCCGGCACCAGCGCGGTGTCGATCAGCGCCAGCAGCGGCACCCAGATCAGCGCCCCGCCGAAGCCGACCGCCGCCTGCAACATGGCGCCGAGCCCCATGATCAGAGCGGCGAGGGCGACGAGTTCGAGTGGCAGAGGCATGGCGGCGGGGATCCGGGCGGAGGGCGGGCCTCGCCCCTCCCTTCGCGCTATTTGAACTCGATCTCGATGAAGACGTACTCGAAGTCGTTGGCGTTGATCACATCGTGCTCGACGCCGGCGTTGCGGAAATAGGGAACGCCGGCCTTCAGCTCCGCGATCTGTTCGTCGCCGCCTTCGGTAACCAGCTTGAGGTTGCCGTCCAGCATCGGCACCACGACGTAGTCGTAGGCATGCCGGTGCCAGCCGGTGGCCGCTCCGGGGGCGAAACGCCACTCGCTCACGCGGGTGCGCGCGTTGTCGACGAAGATCTTCGACGTGGCCTGTTCCATCCCTGCCTCCTCACCCGGCCCTCTGCAACCTGAGCGTTCATAGGCCCTTGCCGGACCGGTTGTCCAGCCGCCCGCCGGCGACTGCCGAGGCCGGCCTGCGACCCGATTCGGACGCTCCGAATCGTGCATTCGCGAATCAGTTTCGGTGCGACAGATTGGCATTCGCTTGCTCTCTGTAGCGCGAATATCCAAATTATGCCCGCATGGCATATGCCTCTGATTGAGGCTTTCAACTAATAGTTGCATTCTATTTCTGGAGCTTGAGAAATTTACTTTCAATTAATATTCTAGGTGTCAAGCTAATGCCGAAGCTGACCGGAACCGGTCGGCGGAGGGGTCAAATTCAGGGGGCGCTGGAGCCGCATATGGGGCCGATCCAAGCCATAAGGACGATGGCACAGGATACCCATGTGGAAACATCGAGCGTCCGTTTCGCGATGACGACGGATGCAGCCACCGCAGCCTCGAAGTTTGACCCGAACGGATTTACGCCTTGCGGCCGCCGCAGCGTCGTGCGGCCGAAGGCAGTTTGGCGGGATGGTAATCGTGGCGGGTTCGAGAGATTCGAACCGCTAGATGATGGAGACACCCTCATCTCCGATCGTTCATGATTGCCGACCCGAGACCTGGCCCCCCGATTCGGGCCCGGGGGGCCAGGTCATTTACCCTCATGTCTTGATCTCCATCTCCCTGCCGGGGCGTGCCGTGCACGCCCCGGTCCTATGGATTCGTTAAGGATCTCTCTTTCCGGGATCTTAAGCCGGCCCTGTTAGCTCTGAGGCCAAAGACGGGGCGTCAGAGATGAAGTTTCTTGGCACGAGCAGGATCGTTGCGGTCCTTGTGGTTTTGGCCGGTTCCCTGGCCGCGGCGGTTTTCACCGGCCAGCGCTTCGGCGCGGGCGAGGTCGAGCAGCTCCTGCGCCGCGACGTCGAGGATGTCGGCCGCAAATGGGCGGCTTTTCTGGTCTCCCGCCCGGCGGATCTCACGGCCTTCATCGAGGACGGCGAGGCTAGCCCGGAGCTGCTGTCCTTTTTTCGGTACGCCAGCATCGGCGAGCGCGTGGTCCGCTATCGCATCTTCGATGCGAAAGGCCATGCGGTCTTCGCGAGCGACAGCGGCGAGCCGGCACGCCCGGCCGCGAACGATGGCGGGGTCGGTCGGGACACGGCGCTGCCGGCCAAGCTGCGCGAGGGCAACGCTCACATCGCGCTGAAGCAGGGTCGCGCCGGCGCCGAGCCGAAACGCTATGGCGAGGCCTACATTCCCGTCTTTGCCGATGGCGGCCTGAAGGCGGTGGTGCAGGTCGATGTCGACCAGACCGGCCTCGCGGATGTGCTCGCCGGCAGCCAGGCCCAGATCGCCCGCGTCACCGGCGCGCTGATCGTTCTCTGTCTGCTGCTGCCGGTGCTGCTGCTGGGCTTCTACTACCGCGAGCGCCTGAAGATCGGCAGCCGCATCCGGCGGCTGGCGACCCATGACGCGCTGACCGGCCTGCCGACGCGCGAGCTGTTTCTGGACGAGCTTCAGCCGACGCTCCGGCAGCGGGCCGAGGCCGGCAGCCCGGTCGCCGTTCTCTATATCGATCTCGACCGCTTCAAGGAGATCAACGATACGCTGGGCCACGCCACCGGCGACGCGCTGCTGGAGCAGTTCGCCCGGCGGCTGCGCGCCAACACGCGCAAGTCCGACGTGCTGTGCCGCCTGAGCGGCGATGAGTTCGCCGTCGGCCTCGTCTCGATCGACGGCCAGGACGCGATCCTGCGCTTTGCCGAGCGGCTGTCCGAGGTTCTGAGCCGGCCCTACCAGGCCGCCGGGCACGAGGTGGTGACCAGCGTCAGCGTTGGCGTCTCGGTGGCGCCGGGCGATGGCGACGGCTCCGCGACGCTGCTGCGCAAGGCGGACCTGGCACTCTGCCGCGCCAAGGACGACGGCCGGCGGCAGGTCCGCAGGTTCGAGCCCGAGATGGAGCATGCGCTCGCCGAGCGCCGGGCCATCGAGCAGGATCTGCGCAGCGCCATCGACAGGGACGAGTTCGAGCTGCACTACCAGCCGATCCTCGACATCAAGACGGGCCGCGAGGTGGCGCGCGAGGCGCTGATGCGCTGGCGTCATCCGGAGAAGGGGCTGGTCGCGCCGAACGCCTTTATCCAGGTGGCGGAGGAGACCGGCCAGATCGCGGCGCTGAGCGCCTGGACGTTGCAGACCGCCTGCGCGGCGGCGCTGGACTGGCGCTCGCCGCTCAATGTGGCCGTGAACTTCTCGCCGGTGCAGTTCTCCAGCCAGGACATCCCGGAGCTCGTCCGCAAGGCGTTGGAGAACAGCGGTCTGCCGCCCCACCGCCTGGAGGTGGAGATCACCGAGTCCGTGCTGCTGCGCCGCTCGCAGGACGTGATCGAGCAGCTCAAGGCGGTGAAGGGCCTGGGCGTCTCGATCGTCATGGACGACTTCGGAACCGGCTATTCGAGCCTGAGCTATCTCACCGGCTTCCCGTTCGACAAGATCAAGATCGACCGCTCCTTCATCTGGGAGATGGAGAGCGACCCGCGCAAGCGCTCGATCGTCGAGATGATCGTCAAGCTCGGCCGCTCCCTCGACGTGTCGATCACGGCCGAAGGCATCGAGACCGAGGAGCAGCAGGCCTTCCTGCAGAAGGCCGGCTGCGTCATGGTGCAGGGGTATTTGTTCAGCCCGCCGGTGGCCGACCCCGAGGCGTTGAAGCTCGGCGGGCCGCCGGGCAAGCGCGCGGCGGCTTAGCTCAGGCTCACGTATCGCCGCCCGTTTCCTCGGCCAGCAGCGTGCGGATCAGCCGCTCGCCATGGTCCGGCTCGAAATAGCCGAACTGCTGGAAGCGGATATTGCCCTGCTTGTCGATGATGGCCATCTCGGGCGTGCCGCGCGTCCGGTAGCGCTCCATGGTGATGGGCAGGCGGCGGCCGTCCGCATGCCGGTCGATGCCCACGGGGTGGGTGATGTTCTTCTCCTCGACGAACGTGCGCAGGCGCTTCGGCCGCTGATAGGAGTGGCCCTCGAAGACCGTGTGGATGCTCACGAACGCGATCCTCCCGTCCTTCCGCTCCTGCTCGAAGATCCGCTCCCAGTGATGCATCAGCGGGATCGAGAACTTGTTGCAGCCGGGACACCAGAGCTGGAAGAAGTCGATGACGACCACCTTGCCCCTGAGGTCGGCGAGGGTCAGGCCCGGGCTGTTGATCCACTCCGAGATCGCCCATTCGGGCGCCTTGCGGTGCTCGGTCGCGGTCTGGGCCGGTGCGCCCACGGCCACGATGCAAAAAGCCGTCAAGAAAGCGGCCGCTATTCCGGTGCGCATGGCGTCTCCCTCCGTCTGCCGATCCCGTTCGAGGCGGGATCTCTAAGACGTAAACGGACGTAGCACCGTGTCGTTCTTGCCGGCCATTCAACAGGCCGTGAGGCGGGGAGGGCGTGGCGGTGCGCCGGCGCGATCAGTCGCCGCGACCGGACATGTCCAGCGCGCGGGCGACCGTCTCGGCGATGAGGTCGCAGTGCTCGGTGGTCAGCGAGAGCGGGATGCGCATGTCGCAGAGCCCTTGCAGCACGTCTCGCGTGCGCGGCAGCTCCTGGCGTCCGCCCACATAGCCCCAGTCCGCGAAGGACGAGGTGAAGCCGCGCGGCTCCTGGCGCCCGAACCACTTGATGGGCACGCCGGCCTCCTCGCAGATCTCGATGAAGCGCGCGATGGCCGGGTCGTCCATGCCCACCAGCGAGAACTGCAGCGAGCTTGCCACGTAGTGCTCCTTCTTCGACCGTTTCGGGATGCGGATGCCGTCGATCTGCCGCAGCCGCTTGACGAGCGCCGCATGCAGCAGGTTCCAGCGCGCCGCCCGCTCGGCGAGCAGAGGAAGCTGCGGCCGGATCAGCGCGGCGGCGAGCGCCGACATGCGCATGCTGCAGTTCGGGATCGTGGCCCGGTGGCGGTCGAAGACCTCGAGCGACGGGCGCGCCGTGTGCTGTGCGTAGAGCATATAGGAGCCGGAATAGAGCACGGCCTTGGCCGCGATGTCGTCGTCGTCGGTGACCAGCAGGCCGCCTTCGCCCGAATTGACGTGCTTGAAGGTCTGGGCGCTGAAGGCCCCGACGGCGCCGAAGCGGCCCGTGAGCGTGCCGTCCCAGCCGGCGCCCATGGTGTGCGCGCAGTCCTCCACCACGGTCAGGCCGAGGTCGTCTGCGGTCTTCATCACCTTGTCCATGTCGGGCACGTGGCCGCGCATATAGGAGAGCAGCAGCACCCGGGCGCCGGTGCTTTCGGCCTTGCGCGTCAGGTCCTCCAGGTCGATGTGGTAGTTCTTGTCGATCTCGACGAAGACGGGGCTGGCGCCCGCATGGTCGATGGCGCCGGGCACGGGCGCGAGGGTGAAGGCGTTGAGCAGCACTTCGTCGCCCGGCTGCACGCCCACGGCCTTCAGGGAGATGAAAATGGCGCTGCCGCCCGAGTTGACGCCGGCGCAATAGCGGCTGCCGAGCGCCTCGGCGAACTCCTGCTCCAGCAGGGCGGCGTGGTCGCCGTCGCCGCCATACTCGCCATAGCGGAACAGCCGGCCCGAGCGCATCAGGTCCACGGCCGCTTCGATGGCGGGCTCCGGCAGGCCGCCGGGGTCGCTCAGGTCGATGTCGAGACGGGGGAGGTCGACGGCCTTGTCCATGAAAGGTGCCCTTAAACTAAAGTGGGATGGGATGAGACACATAAGGCCGGATCGTCCGCCGGATCAAGGCGCGCGCGCCCATTTCGGGTCCCGTATGCGGGAATTGCGGTGCTAAAGATATGTGTAACGTCGCTGCGATCGAGGCGCTCTAGAAGCTCATGCTTACCGAGAACGCAGATACCGCCAGCAAGCCGGTCAATGTGGCGCTGCAGGGCGGCGGCGCCCACGGCGCGTTCGCCTGGGGCGTGCTCGACACGCTGCTGGAGGACGGCCGCCTGGAGATCGAGGCGCTGAGCGCGACCAGCGCCGGGGCCATGAATGCCGCGGTCTTCGCCTATGGCGTGCAGCAGGGCGGCCGGGAGGGTGCGCGGGAGACGCTGGAAGCCTTCTGGCGCGCCGTCTCGCGCGCGGGGGCGATCTTCGGTCCGCTGTGCGACATGCCCTGGGAGCGCTGCTTCGGCGGCACCGGCATGCTGCATTCGCCGAGCTTCCACGTCTTCGACGCCATGACGCGCCTGTTCTCGCCCTACCAGTTCAACCCGTTCAACTTCAATCCGCTGCGCGACGTGCTGGCGGAGGTGGTGGATTTCGACCGGCTGAGCCATGGCGACGCGGCCGTCCGGCTCTATGTCAGCGCCACCAATGTGCGCACCGGCAAGATCAAGGTGTTCGAGAACGCCGACATGTCGGTGGACGTGGTGATGGCGTCGGCCTGCCTGCCGCATGTCTTCCAGGCCGTGGAGATCGACGGCGAGCATTATTGGGACGGCGGCTATATGGGCAATCCGGCCATCTTTCCGCTGATCTACAATTCCGTCTCCAAGGACGTGATCGTGGTGCACATCAATCCGCTGGTGCGGGACGAGCTGCCGACCACGCCGCCCGAGATCTTCAACCGCGTGAACGAGATCACCTTCAACTCCTCGCTGATGCGGGAGATGCGGGCCATCGCCTTCGTGACCCGCCTGATCGACACCGACCATCTGGACCCCGAGACCTTCAGCCGGATGCTGATCCATTCGATCCGCGACGACGACCGCATGACCGGCCTCAGCGTCGCCAGCAAGCTCAGCCCCGACTGGAGTTTCCTCTGCCAGCTCCGCGATATCGGCCGCGCCGCGGCCCGGGACTGGCTGGCCCTGAACTTCGCGCGCGTCGGCGTCGAATCGACGGTCGACATCGCCGCCACCTATCTCGAAGGCTGACGCCCGCTCGCGGGCAGCGCGCCCGCGCGGTCATAATTTCGTCAAACAGTCCGCGAAAGTCGTCGCTGCAAGCGGGGGTTAGGCCTGCGTGTGAAGGTGGCGCTTCACGCAACGGCCGTCAGTAGCGAGTACCGAACCATGCCCCCGATCCATATGACGCGCGACCAGCGCGCGGCCCTCCTGCGGCTGAACCAGTCGCCGCTCCCCGCCAACGAGCTGCCGCGCGAGCATGCCGAGAAATTCGTCAATCATGGGCTGGCCGTGCGCGAGACCATGCGCATCCGGATTACGGAGCGGGGACAGCTCGAGCTGCTGCGCCAGCGCTTCCGCGGCGGCACCACGCGGCTCAGCATGCGCATGCGCACGCCCGTCTTCCTCGCCCGCTTCGGCCGCGCGGTGCAGAAGCGCTCCCTGCGCCTGAGCCGGTCGTGGCGCGAGACCGGTCGCGCGTGGACCGTGCCCGCAGCCGGGTCCGAGGAGCGCTGGTACGACGGCTTGCGGCCCGTGAGCTGGCGGCTTCCGGCTGAGGAGAGCCCGCCCAAGGCATCGCCCCCCGAAGAGCCCGAAAGCAGCGACCCCGAAGGATCGCCGACACCGGCCTCGGCCGCGTGAGCCGGACCGGCTAGAGCATGTCTCCCGAAAGTGGATACCGGTTTCGGGACAAAAGACATGCTTCAACAAAGAGCTAGAGCAATGGCGCGATCAGAATGATCGCGACAGGCTCTAGGTCATCATCCGTTTCCGGGCAAGGCGAAGGCTGGTCTTGTTTTGAGATCGGCCGACGGGGTCTTGGAATCGCCCGCGGCGTTTCAAGTTTCCGCAAGCTGAAGGCGTCGTTCGATCCGGTCCACCCGCTGGTCCAGCCGATCCAGACGCCGATGAACGCCGGCCAGCCCTTCCTCAACGGCGGTCAATCGAACCTTCATGTCGTGCATATCCGCCTTCAGATCGTCCAGGTCTGAACGAATTGCACGAAGGTGCTCAAGCACCAGGTTGTCTGTGTCGTTGGCCATGGCGTTCTCTTTAGCGAGCTTAGCATAGCATAGTTGCCGTACCGTGCCTCCGGTAGAGGGCCTGAGGCACGCAATCATGCCTGCATCAGCCGCGTGAGCTGAACCAGCCCGGTCATGATCTGCACCAGCGCGTCCTCGAGGCGCGTCTTGGCGGCGCCGACGGCCTCGAGGGCGGGGGCCGGGTCGTCGGGCGCCTCCTCGAACTCCATGATCAGATCCTCGGCCATGGCGCGCTTCATGCCCGGATGCCCGGTGAAGCCGAAGGCGGTCTCGCCGATCTGGAAGAGGGCCGGGCGGCCGTCCGCGTCCTCGGCGAGGATGCGGGCGTAATCCGGCGGCAACGGCCGGTCGCGCATATAGACGGCCAGGGGAAAGCGCTCCGGCAGAAAGCCGTTCAGCGCATCCGGCGCGACCCGCAGCGCGTCGCCCATCGTGAAGCGCACCGGCGCCGCCTCCGAGCCGCCGCCGGCCGCCAGGCTCAGGATCTGCGCGCCGAGGCCGATGCCGATCACCGGCTTCTCCAGCATCAGGCAGGTGCGCGCCAGCGTGATCTCGTCGTCCAGCGTCGGCACGTCGCGGTCTCCCGCCGTGCCCCAGGGGCCGCCGCCGAGCAGCACCAGCCCGTCGCCGATCAGGTCCGGATGGGGCAGGGTGCCGTCGGCGGTGAAAGGCCGGGCGTAGCCGAAGCGAATGCGCCGGCCCTCCAGGTGATCCTCGATCAGGCCCAGATACTCGGACTGGGTGTGCTGAACCACCGTGAGGTATTTCATGGGTCCACGGCGCCGGCCGCGTCGATGGCGCTCACAACGGCCGACCGGAAGTCGGCGGGCGCGATGGTCAGCAGATCCGGCTTCATATCGGCGAAGAAGGCGTCGACGGCCGGGCCGGCCTCGTCCACGGCCACGCCGCGCAGCGCCGCTTCGAGGTCGTAGACCAGCCGCGGCGGCGTCACGAAGAAGTCGCCGGTGATCAGCACCTCGCGGATGCGGACCGCGCCCGGCCCTTCGAGGCGCACATGCGCGGTGACCGTGCCGCCCGCGCCCGTATGGCTGCCCGCGTGCACGTCGGCGCCCGCCGGGTCGTCGATCTCGAAGACGAAGTCGTCTGTGCCGATCTCCTCGTCATGGAGCGACCGGGCCAGCGTTTCCTCCGCCTCGCTCGGCTCGCCGGGATTGGCCTCGATGCCGAGCTTCGTGGCTAGCCCTGAGAGCACGGCCTGCTCGACGGCCGTGATCGGCGGCGCCTCGCCCAGCAGCGCCTTCAGGGTCACCACCCGCTCGGCCGCGTCGTCGAGAGCGTGCTTCTTCAGCTTGGCCTCGGGCACGTTCAGGCAGGCCACCATGGCGTCGGCGTCCATGTCCACCAGCACCGTGCCCTGATAGATCAGCGTGTCCCCGTCGAAGAAGCCGCCGGTGCCGCAGAGCTTGCGCCCGCCGACCTCGATGTCGTTGCGCGGCCGGAAGCGGGCCTCGATGCCGAAGCCCTCCGAAAGCCCGGCGGCCACCGCCTCGCAGATGGCCACGGTGGTGTCGGCGAGGCTGCCGAGCCCGAGCCGGGTGCGCGAGAACACCAGCTCCCAGCCGAGCTGGCCCTGGTCCAGATAGATGGCACCGCCGCCGGTGATGCGGCGCACCAGGCCGATGCCGGTGCGTCTGACGTGATCGAGCTTGACCTCGTGGCCGACCGCCTGATGCCGGCCGATCAGGACCGTCGGCGGAAACCTCAGGAAGCGGACCGTGTCCGGCGCCTCGCCGGCCTTGTGCAGATCGATCAGCGCCTGGTCGAAGGCGATCTGCCGGCGGCCGTCGCGCACGCCGGTGTCGATGACGCGAAACGCATGGGTGCTCATCGGGTGAGGTGCAGGCTCATGATCGCGGCGCGGTGCCGTTCGCCGCCGGCTCGTCCTCCAGCTCCAGCTCCTCGCCTTCCTCGTAGGCCTCGCCGGGCTTCTCCATGTCGAGCTGGTGGCGGATGCGGCGCAGGTCCGCGGCGGCCGGCTGGAAGGGGTAGCTGGCGATGTCGGAAGGGGGCGAGTCGCCGTAGGGCCGGTCGCAGGCCGAGACGTCGTCGCGGAACTTGCCGGGACAGCCCGAGGTGCGGAAGGCGATGCCGCTGTCGACGATGGCGTCGAGCTCGGCCTGCGGCAGGCCGAAGTCGGTGACCCGGCCGCAGTCGTCGAAGCGCATGCGCTCGACGCGCGCGTCGCAATAGTCGATCAGGTAGCGGCCGAGCTGCACCCGGCGCCACTGGTCCCGCGGCGTCGCCGGCAGGTGGTCCATGAGGGAGCCCCTTTCGGGGAAGAAGCAGAACATGTGGCTGTGCCCGCCGAGATCCACGAGCCGCTGCACCAGCGTCAGCACGTCGTGCTCGGTCTCGCCCATGCCGACGATGATGTGGGCGCCGAACTTCTGGGGCCCGAAGATGTCCTTGGCGTCGAGCAGGATCTCCCAGTACTTCCGCCAGTTGTGCGGGCTCTGCACGCCCTTGCCGCGGGTGCGGTCGAAGATCTCAGGGGTAGCCGCGTCGAGCGCCACCGTGAAGATGTCGGCGCCCATGCCGTGGAGCCTTGCCACGTCCGCGCGCGACATGGTGGTCGGGTTCGAGAGGATCGAGACGGGCACCGTCTCGGGATCGATGCGGTCGGTCCAGCTCTTCAGGACGGTGAAGGTGTCGTCCTCCGAGCGCGGGTGGGTGATCATCGAGATGCACATGCGGTGGAAGGGCGTCGCCGCGCCGTCGTTCGCCACGATCTCGACGATGCGCTCCATGGGCACCGCCGGCCAGTCCACCCGGATGAAGTTGCGGTCGGCGTAGTCGCGGTCGGCCTCGCGGTGGCGGGCGAGCCCGCAATAGGCGCAGTTGGCGCGGCAGCCTTCGGGGTAGGTGAGCAGCAGGTTGAGGCAGCGCGTGCAGGCGCAGCGATACATCTTGCCCGACATGATGCCCAGCGTAATGGCCGCCGCCGTCGACATCTGCACATAGTCGGGCGAGCGCATATGCGGCGTCAGGATGTTGTTGTTGGGCAGATAGACGCCCGCGGGCGCCACGTCGTTCCCCTTCACCCGGCCGCCGTTCCTGAGCGGGCTGGGCGTGGCGTCGGGCGCGCGGGGCTCCATGGTGTCGAACGGGTTGAAGTCGAGGCCGCCGGGGCCTGTCGCGCCGGGCGCCGCGCCTTCGGGCTTCAGACAGGTCATGGGCTCCTCCTCAGGTCGAGACCTAAAGCATGTCTCCCGAAAGTGGATACCGGTTTCGGGACAAAAGACATGCTTCAACAAAAAGCCAGAGCAATGGCGCGAATCAGAATGATCGAGACATGCTCTAGGCCGCGCAGGGCGACAGGCGGCGGACGCCGAGGCTGCCGCCGATCTTGATGGAGCAGCAGGCGTGCTCCTGGGAATAGGGTCGTCCGATGGCCTCCGTCACGGCCACGATGCCGTCGGCCGGAAAGGCGATGCCGTCGAGCCCCGCCATCACCGCATAGGCGTCGGTCACGCGCTTGTGCATGCCGGGCGGCCGGGCGCAGCCCAGCAGCACCTGCCGGTCGGGCAGGCGCCGGCGCGCCTCCAGGAAGATGCGGCCCACATCCGCGGTCTCGGGCGTGGCGAAGGTGCCGGCCTTGGCGTAGATCGGCATGATCACCACGATCACCAGCGCATGCACGCCGTAGCGCGAGACGATATCGAGGGCATTGGCCTCGCCGAGGATCCGGCCGTAATGCAGGCCGACGACGATGTGCGGCACGACCTCCATCGAGGTCGAGGCCAGCGCCGCCAGCGTCGCCTCGAAGTCCTCCACCGGCCGGTCCAGATGATAGACCTGGGAGATGGTCTCCTCGGCGCCGATGACGTCCATCATGGCCGTGTCGACGCCGGCCGCCTCCATGCGCCTGGCGCGGGCCTCGTCCAAGAGCGCGGAATGGATGGCGACCTTCATATGTGGGAAGTCCCGCTTCAACCCCTCGATCACCGGATAGAAGCGCTCATAGGCGATCTCGTTCCGCCGGTTCGAGCCGCCCGAGAGCAGAAAGCCCTGCAGGTCCTGCAGCAGCACCAGATCGCGCACCTTCCGGTCCAGCATCTCCGGATTGGTGGCCGGGATCATCGGCTCCAGGATCTTGGCCTGGCAGTGGTCGCACATCAGCGCGCAGCCGCCGGCGGTGATGGAGAAGGCGGGAAAGCTGTTCTTGGCGCAGCCCTGCATCTCGCTCGAGGCGTAGGACTTGAAGGTCGGCGTGGAGAACCGGATCGACCGCGCCGCGGCGTCCTCGGCCGCCGCTTCCATGTCCGCGACCAGCGCGCCGTCGAACGCCGCGTCCTCGAACTCCTCGATCGTGCCGATCCGCTCAAGCCATCCCATGACCGGCATTTATATCAATAAGTTCGAATATAATGCAATGGCCCGGTCGCCGGCCGCTGCGCGTTACGAGGCGGCGCTCTCGATCGGCTGCGCGGCGGGCGGGCTCCTGTCCTCCTGCAAGGTCTCGATCAGGAGCTGGCTGTGGTCGCTCTTCACGCGGCTCTTGATCTCGGCGATCTGGCGCGTGATCAGATCCGGGTCCTCGACCGTCCGGCCGGCGGGAACCTTCAGCACCGCGACGCTGCAGCTCAGCAGCGGAAACCGTCGCTCGCGCCCAAGCCTGTCGTTCCCGACGATGTAGCCCTGCTGGCGATGCGACGACTCGTAGAGGCTTTCCGCGCTTCTGGCAAAGCGCCGGATCAGCGCCGTCATCTTCTTCATGACGGCCGCGTCCCGCCCGTCCGCGATGCCCACGAAGAAGTCGTCGCCGCCGACGTGCCCGAGCACGTATTTCTGCTCGGACAGCAGCGTGCGCATCAGATCGGCCAGGAGCAGGATGGCGCGGTCGCCGATGCGGAAGCCGTAGGTGTCGTTGAAGGGCTTGAAGTTGTCCAGATCGAGATAGCACAGGAACCGGTCCGTGGCGGGCGTCGCCGCGGCGCGGGCGATGAACTCGTTGATGATGGTGTTGCCGGGCAGCCGGGTCAGCGGGTTCTGCTCCTGGGCCTGGCGCAGCCGCTTCTGGTTCGTGAGCTTCAGCAGCGAGTGGGCCGAGATGAAGCCGGCATACTTCATGCCCTTGGTGATGATCACGCCTTCGCTGGAGTCCTCGGCGATCAGATCGATCAGGCGGTCGGGATCGGAGTTGATGTCCGCGATCGGGCATTTGTGCACATAGGCCGCCGTGTCGAGCCTGAAGCCCCTGTTCTGCACCAGGTCGCGCCCGAAGGGCGAGTAGATCAGCTCCTTGATATCCGTCTCCCGGATCAGCCCTCGCGGCTCGCCCTGCCGGTCGACGACGGGGAAGAAGGCCTGGTCCGCCGACTTCCGGAACGCCTCGAGCACGTCGTGCAGGCGCGTGCCCTCCACGATCGCCTCCACCGGCTTGATCTCTTTGCGAACGAATTCGCGGTCCGATTTCGGTGCGGCGTCGCTGCCGCCTTGCGCCAGCGCCACCTGCCCGTAATTGGCCAGCGCGCTTTCCGTTTCCAGGAACGGACGGCTGACGAAATAGCCCTGGACCAGGTCGCAGCCGGCCTCGCGGCAGGCCAGAAGCTCCGGCTCCGTCTCGACGCCCTCGGCGATGACCTTCTGACCGAGCAGGTGCGAGAGATCCACCACGGTCGAGACGAACAGCCGCTTGCGGCTGTCCTGCTCGATGTTCTGAATGAAGAAGCGGTCGATTTTGACGAAGTCGGGATGGTGATCGTAGAGCACCTTGAGCTCCGAGATGCCGCGGCCGAAATCGTCGAGCGCGAAACGAAAGCCTCTGAGGGCGAACTGCCCGACGATGCCGTCGACGCACTTGGCGGAGGCGTTGTCATAGGCCTCCGACAGCTCGAAGCAGAAGTTGTTGGGAACCACGCCGTAGCCCGTCAGCAATCGCTCGGTCTCGCCCGGCAGCAGGTCCGAGGTCTCCAGCAGGCGTCCGTCCAGGTTGAAGAACAGCTTCTGGTGCTCGTATCCGGGGACGGAGGTGAACTTGCTCAGCGCCTTCTCGCGCAGAATGCAATCGAACTCGCCCAGCACGCCGAGCCTGTGCGCGAACCCCAGCACGTCCGGAATGGTATCGAAGCCGAGATTGCCGAACCCGCGCATCAGGGCTTCGTGGCCGTAGACCGCCCCGGTGTTCATATCGACGATCGGCTGCAGCGCCATATCCAGCTCGGTCGCCGCCCGTTTGAGAAAGATGGCCGGATTCTGGTTCGTTCGCCAGCATCCGCCCAACTCGTGCCGTAGAGTGACCATCAGTCACCGCCTCCCACGTTGCACGTTTTGGGATTGCGACCCGACCGGGCGTCTCGGATCGATGTCCCCCATCAGCAGACTTGCCTTCCCTCACAGGCACTTAGCTGTTCGCTTACACGACAGGGTCAAACAATTCGTGAACCGTGCAATTGGATTGCGGCTTGGGTTAACGAACCCGGCGCGCCGCGGCTAAGCCAGCGCCGCGATCTCGTCGTGGGTCAGGGTTCCGGGCACGATGTAGATCGGAATCGGGAAGCGGCCGGCCCGGCT
Organism: Hyphomicrobiales bacterium; assembly: GCA_022361215.1. Lineage (GTDB taxonomy): Bacteria > Pseudomonadota > Alphaproteobacteria > Rhizobiales > Methyloligellaceae > JAKSBI01. The sequence goes on from JAKSBI010000410.1 coordinate 19,256, forward strand.
GCCCATGGCGAGCGACGAGACCAGCGGGCCGGGGCCTTCGCTGCTGGTGCCCGCGCCGAGCACCAGAATGGCGATGTCCTCGTCCCGCTCGATGACCTTGACGATCTCCTCGGCCGGATCGCCCGAGCGCACGATCGCCTCGGTCTTCAGCGTGTCGAAGCCCAGCTCCACGAGATGCTCGCGGATGTCTTCGAAGGCGGCATCGGCCTGGCCTTCCGTCTCCACGGGCTGGCTCACCTCGAAGCTGAGCCAGCGCCCCGCCTGCATCGGCTGGTTGACATAGAGCATGGCCAGCCGACCGCCGGTGCGGTTGGCGACGCGGGCGGCGAAATAGAGCGCCTGCTCGAACTCCGGAGAGTCGTCGATCACCACCAGGAACTTCCGATGATGGCCCTTCTTGAAGACTTGGCGTTTTTTCGGGTCGGCCATGGCGCATTCCAGTCTGTTCGGGAGGCGTCGTGCGCAGCGGGATCGTCGTCCAGGGGGCGGGACGGGGGCTCGCGACTTCGGAGTCGAGACACCCGCCGGTAACGTGATCGCGCTTGCTTGCGGCCCCCGCTGTTCGATCTGCATCAACCCTAGGCTGAGTGGTCGAGGCCTGGCAACCCGGCTGCAAATGTTGTGGCGCTCTGTCGCGCGATCCCTGCGGGCCGGGCGCTACCCCACGGCGCGTGCCAGGGCCTCGATCTCAGCGCGCACGGCACCCTCGTTGCGGGCGTCCTCGAGCGTCGTCAGCCAGTGCGGGTCCATCTCCTCGTCGTCCACCAGGTCGCACGCCAAGCCTGCGAGCATCTGCGTGGCCTCGGCCGGCAGCGTCGCCGGGATCGGGTGGCCGGCAAGCCGGCCCCAGAGGCCCGACCAGCAGCGCGCCACGGTCCAGGGATTGTAGCCGCCACCGCCGAGCACGACGGCCGCGCCGGCGAGGCCGGTCAGCGCCAGCACCGCCTCCCAGAGCGCGCCGTTGCTGAGCGCGAGGCGGGACAGAGGATCGCCGGCGAGCGCGTCGGCGCCGCAGGTCACGACCACCGCTTCGGGCGCGAACCGCGTAGCGCGCGGCAGCACGGCCGCGTCCATCAGAAAGGCGAGCTCCGTGTCGTTGAAGCCCGCGGGCACTGGCAGGTTGCAGATCCGGGCGCCGTTCCCGTCGGCCGCGCCCGTGAAGGGCCAGCGGTCGCGCTCGTGCACGGAGAGCGTGAGCACGCGGTCGTCCGTGGCGAAGGCGTCCTCGACCCCGTCCCCGTGATGGGCGTCGAGATCGGCGTAGAGCACCCGCGCCACGCCGGCGTCGAGCAGGGTCAGGATGGCGAAGACCGGGTCGTTGAAATAGCAGAAGCCGCTGGCGCGGTCGGGCCGGCCGTGATGGGTGCCGCCCGCCGGATGGTAGGCGATGCGCCCCGCCAGCGCCCGCCTGGCGGCCAGGATCGCGCCGCCGACGGTGGCGGCCGCCCGGTCGTGCAGTCCGGGAAACAGCGGGTTCTCGCGGCTGCCGAGCCCGAACCGCTCCCGCACGGCGCGCGTCGCCCGGCCACTGGCGCTGGCCTCGGCGAAGGCGTCCAGATAGGCCGGCGTGTGGAAGGCCTCCAGCTCGGCCCTGCCGGCGAGCGGACAGGTTTCCAGGCGGTCGCCGTCGAGCCAGCCCAGATGACCGCAAAGGTCGAGCACGCTGGCGTGGCGCCGGATCGCAAGCGGGTGGTGCGCGCCGAAGGCCGGCTCGCGGAAGACGGGGTTCGTGATGAACAGAGCCTGCGAGGCCTGGTTGGCGCGGTTCGGCACGGATCGGTCCAGGTCCACGGCGCGGGCGGGCCGCAAGGCATCCATCCGCGCTCTCATCGGATCGGAATATTCAAAAATGCGAATATATTGTTGAAACAATTCGGCGTTGATGTCAAAAAGACCTGTGACCACAGCGCGCGTTGACGCGACGAGACGGCGCGCTCACAGTGCCGCGCTGCGCGACGCGGCGGCAACCCGACAGAACGGAGAGAAAAACACGATGGCTGACGCGATGCTCGACGCCAAGGGGCTCAACTGTCCGCTCCCGATCCTGAAGGCCAAGAAGGCCATCAAGGACGTGCCGTCCGGCGGGACGCTGGAGATCCTGGCGACGGACCCTGGCGCCGTGGCCGATTTCGAGGCCTTCTGCCGGCAGACCGGCCACGAGCTGGTCGAGCACAGCGAGGACGGCGGCGTCCATCGTTTCCTGATCAAGAACGCGGCGTAGGCACGCCGGGAGCGCGGTCCGCGGCTGCGCCGGCGGGGGCATGTCTGCTGGCTTACAGCGGGCTGTGCCGAAACGTGCTAGGGTCTGCGGACATTCACGTTGCGGCGCTGGCTGCGGCGGGTTGCCGCGTCAATCTGTTGCGTTGCGCCGCCGTCCGGAAAATGGAACACATCGTCTCATTCTTTTGCTGATGGCATAAGCCTGCGACAATGGGCTTGCCGCCCACCGGACCGGTGCGCGGCTGGGGAACGTCCGACATGGCTCAGCGCGATCTGACCCGAGGCGTAGCGCGTCTCGCGCGTGTCAATCTTCCCTCGCTGGCGCCCCGGCGATCCCGTCTGACGCGGGCGCCGGCAATCCGCAGCTTTGCCTATTTTCTGTGGGAGAAACGCTGGTTCCTGATCGCGCTCGGCGTCGGCGCGGCCATGCTGATGTTCCCGCCGCCGGAAGGCCTGACCCGCGAGGGCTGGATCGTGCTCACCATGTCGGTGGTCTCGATCATCCTGTTCGTCACCGAGCCGATCCCGCTGCCGACCGTCGCCTTGCTGATCGTGGTCGGGCAGGTGCTGCTGCTCGGCCTGGATTCGAGCAAGGTCGCCAAGAGCCTGATGAGCGATTCCGTGCTCTTCATCATGGGCTCGCTGATGCTGGCGGTCGCCGTGGTCAAGCAGAAGCTCGACAAGCGCATCGCCTACAAGATCGTGCAGATGACCGGCACCAAGACCTTCAACGTCTGCGTCGGCATCTCCTTCGTCAGCGGCGTGCTGGCGTCGGTGATCGGCGAGCACACGGTGGCGGCCATGATGCTGCCGGTGGCGATCACGCTGATCACGCTCACCTCGGACGACCCGAAGCAGGTCCGCCGGCTCGCCGCCGTGCTGCTGTTCTCGATCTCCTACGGCTGCTCCATCGCCGGCATCGGGACGCCCTCGGGCGGTGCCCGCAACGCCATCATGATCGGCTACTGGAAGGAGTTCTTCTACGATCCGGCGAACCCGGAGACGGAAAAGTATCTGATCGATTACATCACCTGGATCCTCTACTGCTATCCGGTGTTCCTGATCCAGCTCCCCTTCGTGACGGCCATCCTGTTCCTCACCTTCCGGCCCGAGTACAAGAACATCTCCCGCGCCGTGGTGAAGCTGCGCGCCCAGATCGAGCAGGAGGGGCCGATGAAGTCGGCCGACTGGCTGGCCATCGTGGTCTTCGTATTCATTCTGGCCGGCTGGATCACGCTCTCCGACACGATCGGTCTCGGCACCGTCGCGGTGCTCGGCGCGATCGCCTTCCTGGTCATCGGCCTGGTGCGCTGGGAGGACATCAACTCCGGCGTCAACTGGGGCGTGGTGCTGCTCTACGCCGCGGCGATCTCGCTCGGGGTCGAGATGAAGGAGACCGGCGCGGCGCTTTGGATCGCCACCACCTTCCTGGACTGGGTGGGTCCGCTCGGCGTCGACAACGGCCTGCCGCTCTGGGCGGCGATCTCGGCGCTCACCACCGGCGTCACCAACACCATGTCGAACGGCGCCGCCGTGGCGGTGCTTGGGCCGATCACCCTCAACATGGCCAAGGCAGCGGGCGAGAGCCCCATCCTGATCGGCTTCATCACGGCGATTTCCTCCGCCTTCGCCTACCTCACGGTGATCGGGACTCCGGCCTGTACCATCGTGTATTCTTCCGGCTATCTGAGGACGACGGACTTCCTTGTGGTCGGCTACCGCATGGTGATCATGTCGACCTTGCTGCTGCTGGCGGCGGCTTATCTGTACTGGCCGCTTCTGGGGCTCTGATAGGGCGGAAGAGACGTGACAGCGCGGGGCAGAACCGACTCCGGTCGAACCGGAAGCGCGCGGCAGGGCGCGGACACCAGACCGAGCCGGCGCCGGAGACCGGGTGAGGCGGAGGCCGAGGCGGCGCCGGAACAGGAGCGCTTCTCCATTCTGGTCTGCATCGACGGCACCGAGGATGCCAATCGCGCCGTCAAATACGCCACCCGCATCGGCTCCGGCACCGACGCCGACATGACCATGCTCTATGTGCGGCCCATCGATCAGGGCCTGCGCACCGGCGGCATGCAGATCTCGGTGGCACGCGAGAACATGCTGAGCTGGGGCCTGGAGCTTCCCGGCATGAAGACGCTGAAGGCGGCGCGCGACATCCTGGTCGATCTCGGCTTCATGAGCGAGAGCTGGGAGGAGGAATCTCAGCACACCGACGTGCAGGGCGACCCGCTCGGCGACAACCTGGTCGTCTACACCAGCGACCAGGGGCAGCACCTGACCCTCAAGCTGATGGTGTCGCCGTCGGTGGCGCGCGGCATTCTCGACGAATGCGAGATGAGCGACTACGACCTGGTCATCGTGCCCCATCCGGAGGATCCGAGCGAGGGCGGCGGGCCGGGCTACATCGACGTGACCGTCGGCGAGACGGTCGCGGTCGAGCATCACGGCACGGTGCTGGTCACGCGCGCGCTGGAGGAGAGCCACGGCCATCTGGTCTGCGTCTGGGACAACGAGCAGTCGATCGCCGCGGCGCGCCGCGACGCCCAGATCGCCAGCCGTTGCGCCTGCCCGGTCTATCTCTATTCCGTGGCGCCCGACGAATCGGCGCTGCCGGAGGCGGAGGCCGCCGTGGCCGCCGCGAAGGCGGCGATCGAGGAGGTCGGCGTGCAGATCTCCGGCGCCCAGGTGGAGATCGGCGATCCGGTCGAGAAGATCATCGAGGAGGGGCGGAACTACTCGGTGATCGTGATGTCGTCGACGGCGCGGACGGGCCTGCGACGTTTCTTCACCACGGGCGTCTCCTTCCAGGTGCTGCAGCGCGCCCACAACTCTGTCATGATCGCGCGCTGATCCAAGGAACGTTGCAATCAATGGAAATTCGACAACCTTATCTGCTCTTCCTGGGCGAGGCCCATGACGAGCTGGCGGCCAAGTCCGCCAACGGCATCGTGCAATGGCGCCCCGAGGCCTGCGTCGGCCAGCTTCGCCTGGACGGCTGCAAGGTCGACCTCGGCGTTCCGGACATGACCGTCGCGCAGGCGGCCGAGGCGGGCGCGCGCACGCTCGTGCTGGGCGTCGCGGTGGCGGGCGGCGCCATCCCGGATGCCTGGGCCGAGCCCTTCACCGAAGCGCTGGAGCACGGCCTCGACATCGCCAACGTGCTGCACCGCAGGCTCGCGGACCTGCCGGGCTTGGCCGACAAGGCCGCCGAGACCGGGCGCCGGCTGATCGAGGTGCGGCTGCCGCAGGAGAGCTTCAAGGTCGGCACCGGCGCCGACCGGACCGGCAAGCGTCTGCTGACCGTCGGCACCGACTGCTCGTGCGGCAAGATGTACGCCTCCCTCGCCATCGAGAAGGAGATGCGCGCCCGCGGCCGGAAGGCGACCTTCAAGGCCACCGGCCAGTCGGGCATTCTGATCGTCGGCTCTGGCGTGCCGGTGGACGCGGTGGTCGCCGTATCATTAAAAAAAAAAGTCGAGAAGATCATCGAGGAGGGGCGGAACTACTCGGTGATCGTGATGTCGTCGACGGCGCGGACGGGCCTGCGACGTTTCTTCACCACGGGCGTCTCCTTCCAGGTGCTGCAGCGTGCCCACAACTCTGTCATGATCGCGCGCTGATCCAA
>JAKSBI010000512.1 GCA_022361215.1 Hyphomicrobiales bacterium
GCCGACTGGTGCTTGGAGGCCACCAGGACGGGGCCGGGGGGCAGCTTCTCGCGGTTGCGCACCTCCAGCCGCGTGCCCACGATCACCCGCAGCAGCCAGACGCAGGTCAGCGCGTGGGCCTTCAGGCCGACCATGGCCCAGTTTCGCGGCGCGAGCAGCAGCCAGCTCCCCAGCACCATGTAGAGGGCCGACGCCACGTAGAACGCGACGGCGTAGAGCAGCGAGCGGATCATTGCTGCCCGGAGCCGCTCCGGGCGGCCGCGCTGCGGTCGGCGCCGGACGGTCCGTCCTCGCCCATGAGACGCGCGGCGCCGAGGCGGACGAGCGCCGGGATGTACTTGAAGTACTCCAGAAACAGCAGCCGCAGCGTGCCGGGATAGGCCCACCAGGCGTCGATCTTGAAGCTGTCGGGCACCACCGCATAGGGCAGGAGCGTGACGCCGGGCATGACGCGCTCCAGCTCCACAAGCGTCCGTGGCATGTGATAGCTGCTGGTGACCACGATCAAGGAGGCGAAGCCCTGGCGTCCGACCCAGCTCCGGGTCTCGGTGGCGTTGTCGGAGGTGTTCTGGGCGCGCCGGTCGAGGTCGATGCAGCATTTGAAGAGATGGGCCGCGGCCGGGGCCTGGCGGCTGAGCTCGTCGCGCGTGGTGTTGGTGTGCACGCCTGAGATGAGCAGGCGCTTGGCCTTGCCCGCCGCCAGCAGCCGGACCGCCTCGGAGATGCGGGCGCTGCCGCCGGTCAGCACGACGATGCCGTCCGCGCGCGCGGGCGCCGTGCCCGTGCCGCGCTCGATCGAGCCCACGAAGACGATGAACCCGATGCCGAAGAGCACGGCCCCGAGCATCCCTGCTTTGACGGCGAGCCGAATCCAGATTGCGATGCGGGCCATACCGACCGTCCGATACTCAAAACGCGACGGTCGCCCCCCGTTTGAGGACGACGCGATCATGCCGAAGAATAAGCCGAAACCGGTTGTGCCGGAACTCCCGGCGGCAGCAAGACGGACATTGTCGGGGCGGCCCTCACTGCTGTGTCTTCAGGATCCGATAGACGCCGAAACGCGTCGTCAGCATACAGAGCGACGCGACGACGATCACGACCAGGATGAACAGCACGTAGCCGGGCACGTCGAGGATCGCGGGCCCGACCAGCCGCCTGACCTCGGCCGCCGCCAGCGTCCCGCCGCCGAGCACGCGCATGGTCACGGGCATCAGCAGGAAGACGACGGTGGCGGCGGCCGCGCCGACCAGGCCGGCTCGCACGCCGACGGCGAGGAAGTGCTTCTCGAACTCGCGGGCGATGAAGGTCTCCTTGGCGCCGACCAGATGCAGGACCTCGATGATCTCGCGGTTGGAGGCCATGGCGCTGCGCGTGGCGGAGACGATGGTCGCCACGGTCGCGGCCGCGACCAGGAAGAGCACGGCGATGCCGCCGAGCGCCAGGGAGCGGGTCACGGTCTGGATCTGCGCCTGCCAGCGGCGGTGATCGTCGAGCGCGGCGGCCGGGAAGTTGGTCTTCAGCGCGGCACCGATGGCGGCCAGGTCCGGCGGCGACCGTCTGTCGAGCTCGACGGCGATCAGGCGCGGCACGGGCAGCGCCGAGATCGCGCTGCCGCTGCCGAGCCAGGGCTCCAGCAACTCGCTGGACTGGTCCGCCGAGAGCGGCATCACCCTGCGGATGCCGGGCTGCTTGGCCAGATAGAGCGCGACCAGGGTCACCTGCTTCTCCATGTCGGTGCCTTCGGCGGGGCTGATCTGCACCGTCACCTCGCTGGCGATGTCGTCGAGCCAGGCCGAGGCGGACTGATTGACCATGTAGACGGAGCCCGCCGTCAGGCAGGCGAGAAAGCACATGATCGCGATCACCACCGTGAGGGCGCGGCCGGCGACGGAGCCCGGAGGCACGATCGGCGTCGCTCCGGCCGTCAGCCGCCGCGGCGCCAGGCCCTCGAGGAGCCCGATCCAAGGCGTCGACCTGATGCTTTCGATCCAGCTCATCGTGCCCTCAGCGAATCAGCAGGCGGCCTTCGTGCAGGACCAGCTGCGGCGCGTTGAACTGCTCGATGAGCTGGTGATCGTGCGTGGCGATGATCACGGACGTGCCCAACCGGTTCAACTCAACGAACAGCCGCACCAGGCGCTGCGCCATCTGGGCGTCGACGTTGCCGGTCGGCTCGTCCGCCAGCAGAAGCTCCGGCTTGCCGATGACGGCCCGCGCGATCGCCGCGCGCTGCTTCTCGCCGCCCGACAGCACAGGCGGATAGGCATACATGCGGTCGCCGAGGCCGACCCAGCGCAGCAGCTCCGTGACGTCGGCCCGGTAGTCTGTCTCGAACTTGCCGAGCACGCGCAGCGGCAGGGCGACGTTCTCCCACGTGGTCAGATGGTCCAGCAAGCGGAAATCCTGGAACACGATGCCGACGCGGCGGCGCAGCTCGGCGCGCTCGTCCGCGGGCAGGTCCGCGGCGTTCTGCCCGAACAGGTACATCAGGCCCCGCGTCGGGCGCAGCGACATGAACAGAAGCCTCAGAAGCGTGGTCTTGCCGGCGCCCGAGCGGCCGGTCAGGAAATGGAACGATCCCGGCAGCAGATGGAAGCTGATGTCCCTGAGCACTTCCGGCCCCATGCCGTAGCGCAGCCCGACATTCTCGAAACGGATCAAGCCTCAAGCCTCGCACTGTTCCGACGCATCCAAGACTTTATGCGGGACTGTATCTTCGGTATCAATGGATTTCGGCGGGGGCGGCCTCCGGCCTCTATCCCGGACGGCAGGCCCTGGCTTCGCGTTCCAGGCCGCGAACAGGGCAGCAAGCGGATAGGCGCATGATTCTCGAATGCCCCGAGTGCCAGACCCGGTACGACCTTCCGGTGGATCTGCCGGAGAAGGGCCGCAAGGTGCGTTGCGCCCAGTGCGGCCATGTCTGGCATGCCACGCACGAGCACATCGTCGAGGAGCAGCCGGCCGCGCTGGATGTTCCGGACGAGGACGATATCGCCTTCGAGGATGCCGTCGACGCCGAGGCAGCCGATCGGGCCGAAGCGGGGGACGACGGGTCGGTCGTCGCGGCCGACTTCGATTTCGACGCCCTCGGCGACGACGACGGGGAGACGGCCGAGGACACGGAAGCGGCGGACGAGCCCGGCGTCGAGGTGGCGGGCCCGCCGGTGGCGGTGCCCGAGACGACGGCGCCGCCGATCGTCATCGGCCGGGCGCGCGGACACAGCCGCAACGTTATCGTCGTTGCCGCGGGATGGATGCTCCTGATCGGGGTCGTCGCGGGCGTGCTCTCGCTGGCCTATACCCAGCGCGTCGACGTGGTGCGCCTGCTGCCGGGCACGGCGAAGGCCTACGAGCGCCTGGGCATTCCGGTGAATGTCCGGGGCCTGCAGTTCGAGAACGTGCAGTACGCCTGGTCCGTCGATGCGGGCCGTCCGACGCTCGAGGTGCACGGCGACATCGTGAACGTTACCCGGCAGGCCCGGAAGGTGCCCACCGTCGTGTTCGCCTTGCGCAACGAGGCCGACGTGGAGGTCTATCAGTGGGCCGCGGACGTGCGGGAGGAGCCGCTGGAGGGCAGGGATCGGACCCGCTTCGTCGCCCGCATCCCGACGCCGCCGAAGTCGATCCGCAGTGTGCAGGTTCGGTTTGCCAAGTTCCGCTGATCCAGGCCCGCCGGGCGGCGCGGTGCCGGTGGCGGACCGGCTGGAGGTGATCCTCGACTCCGAGACCATCGCCCGCCGCGTGGCGGAGCTGGCCGAGAGCATCGCCGCCGCGGGCCTCGACAATTTGGTCGTGATCCCGATCCTCAAGGGCAGCTTCATTTTCGCCGCCGACCTGATCCGGGCGCTGCATACGGCGGCGCTGAAGCCAGAGGTCGATTTCATCTTCCTGTCGAGCTACGGCACCGGGACGGAATCGTCCGGCCGTATCGCCGTGCTGCGCGACATCGAGACGGAGGTGGCCGGACGCAACCTGCTGCTGGTCGACGACATCCTGGAGTCCGGCCGCACGCTGGCCTATGCCAAGGATCTGATGATGGCGCGCCGCGCCGCCCGTGTGGCGACCTGTGTGCTGCTCGAAAAGCGCGTCCGCCGGGCGGTCTCGATCGAGGCGGATTTCCGCGGATTCCTCTGTCCAGACGAGTTCGTCGTGGGCTACGGTATGGATTTGGCGCATCGGTATCGCGAGCTGCCCTTCGTCGGGCGACTCATGCGAGACTGAGGCCCGCCGAGGGAGGTCCGGGGAGGCCGGTTGCAATGGCGCGCATTCTCCTTGCCGAGGACGACACCGCCGTCCGCGACTTCGTCCGCCGAGCGCTCGAGATGGACGGCCACGAGGTCACCGCGGCCCATGACGGCGGCGAAGCGCTGGAGCGGCTGACCTCGCCCCTGGACACCTACGATCTCCTGCTCGCCGATATCAGGATGCCGGTCATGGACGGCATCGCGCTGGCGCTGCGCGCGGCCCGCGACTATCCGGAGATGCCGGTCCTGCTCATGACGGGCTACGCCAACCAGCGCGAGCGCGCCCATGGCCTCGAATCCCTGATCCGCGGCGTCATCGAGAAGCCCTTCACGATCGAGCAGGTCAGGGCCGAGGTGCAGTCGGCGCTCCAAATGCCGCCAGCCGCCTAGCTAGTCTTTGGTTGGGTGGACTCGTCCGCCCCTCTCCCCCGGCCCAACCACCCCAAGGGTACCCTGTATCGGGTGGTTGGGCCGGGGGAGAGGGACGGGTACGATTTGCTGCCGGGAACCGCAGTCAGAACTGCCGGATCAGGCGCTCCAGATAGTCGAGCTCCAGCAGCGGCCGCGTTGGCTCGCCGAGGCGGCGGCGCAGCTCCTCCAGGATCTCGCGGGCGCGCTGGATATCGATCTCCTCGGGCACCTTGACCGAGGTGCCGAGGTCCGGCCCCTGGGTGCGCTCCGGCCGCCCGAACGGGTCCTTGGCGCCCTGGCCGCCCCGTCCCATGCGGGCGCTGAGCGTCTGCAGCACCTGCTCGGCGAGCGACTGGGTGCCCTGGCGGAGCTGGTCGAGAGCCAGCGTCTGCTGCTGCGTGGCGCGGTCCAGGTTCTCCTCGCCCAGGGCGCCCTCGGCCTCGCCCATGGCGCGTCCGGCGCCTTCGAGCTGGTCCGGCGTCTTGGTGCCGAGGCGCTGCATCTCCTCCAACAGCTTGTCGAGCCTGCCGAGGATCTCGGCCTGGCGGTTGCCGAGCGAGCCGTAGCGGCCCCTGCCCTCGCCTTGGCCTTCACCCTCGCCCCGGCCCTGGCCGCGGCGCTGCTGCTGGCCCTCGCCCTGCCCCTGCTGGCCCTGCTGGCCTTGTCCGGGCCGGCCGCGCCGGGACTGGCGCTGGCGTTCCTGGAAGGTGTCGTCGAGCAGCTTCTGCTGGCGGTTGATGATGTCGCCGAGCCCCTCGACCATCTTCATCATCTGCTCGGTCTGCGAGTTCCGCGAGGCGGTGCCGGCCTGCAGGCGCTCCAGCAGGTCCCGCAGGTCGCTCAGCATCTGGCGCGCCAGATCGCGGGAGCCGGTGGTCGCCAGGTTCTCGATCTTGCGCAGCATCTGCTCGAGGTCCTGGGAGGACATCAGGCGCTGGTTGCCGAGACCTTCCGGCGATGCGGTCAGGCCACGCTTGCGGGCGTTCTCCGCCATGGCCCGCAGATAGCGGGAGAGCGCCTGGCGCAGCTCCTCCACGAGCCGCTTGATCTCGGACTCGGGCGCACCGTCCTCGAGGGCCTTCTGCAACTGCTCCTGTGCGGTCCTGAGGGCGCGCTCCGCATCGGTCAGGTCGCCGTCCTCGATGCGCAGGGCCACGTTCCAGAGCTGCTTCACCACGCCCGGAACCGCGGCTTCGCCTTTCGGCCGGTGCAAGCGCCAATAAGCGGTCCGCAGGCCGAGATAGACGCCCTTGTCCTGGATGAACCGGTCCGCCGCGAAGGTGAGGGCGTCGAGCGCGCGCGCCACCTTCAGGAAGCCCTTGGGGTCGAGCACGAGCTGGCGCCGCTGCTCGACCACGGCGCGGGCCAGCGGCTTGGTGAACTTGCGTGCAGGCAGCACCATGTCGATGGGCTTTGTGCGGCCTTCCTGGCCGGCCTGATCCTTCGCGATCAGCGTCATGCGTACCTTCAGCCCGGCCCAGGGATGGGCCGTCAGGTCCCGATAGGTGCGCCCCTCCGCGACCTTGGCGTTGGCGCGCGGCAGGGTCAGGGGGATGACCGGCGGCGCGGCGAGCTTGGCCATCTCGTCGGAGGCGTCGGTCGGCGGCGCCACCGTCTTGCCGTCCTTGCCGATCAGGGCGAAGCGGGCTTCGGCATGGATGACGCCGTAATCGTCCTCCACGCGATAGTTCAGCCTGAGGGCGCCGCGCGGCGTGCGGTCGGGCGGTCCGACCAGCGCGACCTTGGGCTTGGCGTCCGGAACGACGTCGAAGCGCCAGGTGGTGACGGGCTGTCTCGGCGTGCGCACCTCGATGGTGGACGAGCGCTTCAGCGCGCTGCGGTACTCGACGACGCTGTCGTCGCTGTTCGCGGGCTTCAGCTCGGTGCGCTCTGTTCCGGCGATCTCGAAGACGGAAAGCCGGCCCGCGCCGGGCGTGCCGCTGTTGATGCGCACCAGGAGAAGGCTCTTCTCGGGCACGGTCACCTGACGGATGCTCTGGCCGGTGCCCTCCTCCAGGCGTCGGCCGTCCGAGAGCACGATGGGCGGCTGGCCGGTGTAGAGCGGCGGCGTGATCCAGGCGTCGAGGCGGAACTGGGCGCCGGGCGTCTCGGTGCCGAAACGGAAGGCGGCCGAGAGCCGGTCCACGCTGCTGCCGCCGGCGGCGAGGAACGCCACGGCCAGAAGCAGCAGCAGGGCGGCCCGCAGCGCATAGGGATCGCGACGGTCGAGGCGCGGATGCGGCAGCCTGATGCGCAGCCGCGCGATCAGGCGGGTGATGCGCGCACGATGGGCGGCCCAAAGCGTGGTCTGCTCCGCTGTGGCCTGGCTCGGCAGAACATCCTCATACGTGGAGGCGGGGCGGTGCGGGACGCCCGAATACCGCTCCAGGCGGCGCAACGCTTCGGCGCGGCTCGGCCAGCGCGTGCGGAACAGCGGCGCCAGCGACAGCAGCCCGGCCATCGCGAATGCGCCAAGCAGGGTCTTGTGCGCCCAGTCCGGAAGCAGGGTCCAGAGGCCCATCAGCGAGACGAGCACGAACAGGGCGACGGCCACGAACGGCCACAGCAGGCCGCGCCAGGCCCGTTCCATTGCCAGCGCAAGCAGGCTCAAACGGACCTTGCGGTTGAGAAGGCGCGTGGCGCCCCCGCTCGGCGCCGGACTGCGCGGGTCGTGAGATGTCATTTCGTCACGCTACCATATTCGGGCGTCAGAGACGATCCGCAACGTTTTCGCACGATATGGCGACGGAAGCGAGACGGCGCCAGCCGTCGTCATCACGTCTGCGTGAGCCAGTTCGGGATGCGGTCTGCCGACAGCAGATCGTCGTAGCCGGGCCGCGGCCGGACGACGGAGGATTTGTCGCCCTTGACGAGCACTTCGGGCACGAGAAGGCGGCTGTTATAGGCGCTGGACTGCACGGCGCCATAGGCCCCCGCGGTCATGACCGCGATCAGATCGCCCGGCGCCAGCTCGGGCAGCGCGCGGTCGAGCGCGATGTAGTCGCCGGTCTCGCAGACCGGCCCGACCACGTCCGTGGTCACCGTCGGCCCGTTCGCACGCCTTTCCTCCACCGGCAGGATCTCGTGATGCGCCTCGTAGAGGGTCGGCCGGATCAGGTCGTTCATGGCGGCGTCGACGATGGTGAAATGCTTGTCCGTGCCGCGCTTGGTGTAGATCACGCGCGCGACCAGAATGCCGGCATTGCCGGAGATCATGCGGCCCGGCTCGAACACCAGCCGACAGCCCAGGCTCTGCGCCGAGCGCAGCACGATCTCGGCATAGGCGTCCGGATGGGGCGGCGGCGGCTCGTCGCTGCGGTAGGGGATGCCGAGGCCGCCGCCGAAATTGATGAACTCCAGGGTGTGCCCGTCCTGCTTCAGCCTGTCGGCGAGCTGGCGCAGCAGGGCGAAGGCCTCGTCGAAGGGGCCGAGATCGGTGATCTGGCTGCCGATATGCATGTGGATGCCGCAGGGCCGGATGCCGGGCAGGTCCGCGGCCCTGCGATAGAGGTCGGGGGCGTCGTCCCAGGGCACGCCGAACTTGTCCTCGGCCTTGCCCGTGGAGATCTTGCGATGGGTCTTCGGGTCGATGTCCGGGTTGACGCGGAAGGCGACGCGCGCGGTCTTGCCGGTGTCTGCCGCCGCCGCGCTCAGGGTTTCGAGCTCCGGCTCGGACTCGACGTTGAAGGCGTAGATGCCCTCGCCGAGCGCATAAGCCATCTCGCCTCGCGTCTTGCCGATGCCCGAGAAGACGATCCGATCCGCCGGAACCCCGGCGGCGCGCACGCGCCTCAGCTCGCCCTCGGAGACCACGTCCATGCCGGAGCCGAGGCGGGCGAGCGTCCTCAGCACGGCCAGGTTCGAATTGGCCTTGACCGAATAGCAGATCAGCGCGTCCGTGCCCTCGAAGGCTTTGGCGAAGACCTGGTAATGGCGCTCCAGCGTGGCCGTGGCGTAGCAATAGAACGGCGTGCCGATCTCGTCCGCAAGCGCGGCAAGGCCCACGTCCTCGGCGTGCAGCACGCCGTTCTTGTATTGAAAATGGTGCATGCAGGTGGTGGCAGGGGAAGGCCGGCTATTGGATCAGCCGGTCGAGAACGAAGCGCCGTTGCGGCCGGTCGGAGTCCGGATTGGCGGTTTCCGAGGCGGACGCGTCGGCCTGGCTCTTCGGCGCGTTCGGCGGCCGCTCGAGCGGGCCCTGGCGGCCACAGGCGCCGAGCCCCATGGCCGTCGCCAGGAGCAGTGCCAACGCGAAATGCAGGCCGCTTCGTCTCATAGGTTGCCCCATACGTCCCAATTTAGGCCTGAGGATGTCCTCCCTTTTAGCTCACAGGCCGTTGGCTCTCCAAACGCTTTATCCAGGCCCTGGCGGCTTTGCGCACAGTCTTGGGCGCGGTGCCGCCGAGGCTGGTGCGGCTCTGCACCGATTTGGCGACGGTCAGCACCGAGTAGACGTCCTCGCCGATGCGCGGCTCGATGGCCTGCATGGTCGCCAGCGGCACCCGCGAGAGCGGCACGCGGGCGGCCTCCGCGGCGGCGACGATCTCGCCCGTGACGTGATGGGCGTCGCGGAAGGGCAGGCCGAGGCTGCGCACCAGCCAGTCGGCCAGGTCCGTCGCGGTGGAATAGCCGTGTGCGGCGCTTCGGCGCATGGCCTGCACGTTCGGCTCCAGGTCCGCGAACATGCCGGTCATGGCCGCCAGCATCAGGGAGAGGTTGTCGAGGGCGTCGAAGGTGACCTCCTTGTCCTCCTGCATATCCTTGGAATAGGCCAGCGGCAGGCCCTTCATGACCATGAGCAGGC
>JAKSBI010000331.1 GCA_022361215.1 Hyphomicrobiales bacterium
GAGCCTGCCTGCCGCCCGTCTAGCCGTCGCGGCTGGTGCCGACTTCGTCGATCTCGGCGGCTATGATCTGCTCCATGACGGGCTCGATGCCTCCGTTGTCGGGTCATCCCGAGTAATCGTCTCGGCCGGCTGGATGCCGGGGCTATCGGAGGTTCTGTGCCGCCGCGTGGTCGAGGCCGGTCGGTCGCGCCTGGACACTCTGGATCGCGTCGACGTGTTTTGCGGCGCTCGCGATCGCTGGAGCCTGTCCTCCGCGGGCGACATGGTCTGGCATTTGCTGGAACGATCCGGCAGCGGTTGGTATCAGGACGGGATCTGGAAATCCGCCGCGCCGTGGCAAGCCCTGCGCCGCGCCAATCTGGACGATGTTGGCCGCCAGTGGCTGCTTGCGGTTCCTAATCCTCAGGCCGTCAAACTGTCCTCCGAACTTGGCGCGACACGGCTGTCTACATGGCTCGGCCTGATTGGCCGCCGGACATTTTTCGCAATCCTGCGCGCGCGCGCGATCGGTCGGCGCGATCCTGAGCAGGCCGCCGCCGGCATGGCAGAGGCGATCGCGGCTGAGGCCGGCACGACGCCGATCGGGTTTTGCGAGGTTCACGTGTCCGGGCCGCGAGGTCGTTGCCGGGGGCGGATAACCACGCGCGATAACTTGCGCCTGACGGCGATTGCTGCTGCGGAATCCGCGCTAGGTCTGCTCGACGAGAAACGACGGCCTCCGCCCGGCGTCCGCTACATGGGCGATTCTTTCAACCCGTCCGACTTTCTTGCGCGCATGGCACATGCGGGCATCCATCATGAATTCCGGGCCGCGTGATGCGATCGACCCTTGAAGCTCTGTCGCCGTTGGAACGGACCGCCTGGAACGATGCCACCTGCAGGGCAACGCTTCTGGCGCAGGGCAGGGCCAGTATGATCGACACGTTCGCAATATGGTTGCATGACACCTGCGGGCCGTCTCCGGCCTCCGCCAAGCTTGATGCCTCGGTGGCGATCGGCATCGCCGCGCGCCATCAGGCGGTCGATGGCTTGGCCCGGCAAGTGCTAAACCGGCTCGAAGCCGCGGGCATGTCCTGCGAGATCTGGTTGATGGGCGCCGGTTTGGATATGGGGTGGGCCATGGGGGAACGCCCTGCCGGCAATGCCGTGGAGACGATCCGTGAGTTCGATCTGCCGGGATTGATCGCTGCCAAGAGCCAGTTATCGGAGCGCTTCGGCGCTAGCCCAAAGCATTCATTGACGCGAAACGCGGTGGATCTCGCCGATCCCTCGCTAAGCTTGCCCCCAACCGAACGGCCGGTGCTGGTCATTGCCGAGGGGCTTTTCGATCATCTGTCCGAGGAACCGCGGGGCCGGCTGCTTGCTGCTCTCGCCCGCGCCACACCGGCCGCTGTGCTTCTCGCCGATGGCTTGAGCCGGTCGGGGGTCAAGTTCGACAACCGCCGTCCGGAACGGTTCACGGGCGACAACCAACTACCGTTTGCGGAACCGCCGGAGAACCTGTCCGCCTTTCACGAGCGCTTGGGTTGGTCGACGCGTGGGGAGATAGCTCTGTTCCCAGAGATGGCGCGCATAATGGGTGAACGGAATTTCTTTTGGCGCGGAATTTCGGCGCTGCCGTTTCCCGCTGCCCTTCGGCGTTTGTACGCGCTCTATCATCTTGAAATCGGGGACGCACTGCCATGACCGAAGTCGCTCGTCTGGCCACCGAACTGTTCGAGGGCAATGGTTCCGTAGTCTGGGGCGTGGCCGAATGCAGAGAGGTGCGGGCCGCGACGCTTACCCCGGCTGAACATGCCGTAGTGGAGGCGTCCTGGCACATGGCGCGCCGCAGCTCCTTCGCGCTAGGCCGCCTTGCGGCGCATCGGGCACTCCGCCGACTGGATGACAATATCGATCCCGACGTTCTGCGCTCCACCGAAGGAGCACCGATCTGGCCGGCCGGCGTACGAGGGTCGATCAGCCACACCGACCATTGGGGCATAGCGGCGGTTGCCAAGGGCGCAGGGCCAGCCGTCGGTATCGACATCGTTGTTTCCGAGACCGTCGAGAGCACCCTTGCGCCCTACATCATGGGGGCGGAGGAATGCGTTCAGTGCCCCAGATACGCGCTTAGTGACCGGTTCGCGGCGAAGGAAGCCGCGATCAAGGCCTTCTGGACCGGCTGCCGAAAACTCTATGCTCTCACCGAGCTGGTCGTGCGGTCCGACGAGCCATCCGTGATGGCGCCCGATGGGACGGCGGCCACGCTCAGGCTCGTATCCGGACCCCGCTTCACGCTCGCTTTCTGC
>JAKSBI010000754.1 GCA_022361215.1 Hyphomicrobiales bacterium
CGGCGGCATCGTCGGCGAGATCCGCGTCCGGGACGGCGACCGGGTGGCGGCCGGCGACGTGGTCCTGCGCCTGGACGACACCATGCCGCGCGCCAATCTGGGCATCCTGACGACGCAGCTCGACGAGCTGATGGCGCGCCGGGCGCGGCTCGAGGCCGAGCGCGACGGCCGGGCTGAACTGGTCTTCCCTGCCGCATTGAAGGCGCGGTCCGGCGAAGCGCGGGTGGCGAATGTCATGGCGGGCCAGGAGACGCTGTTCCAGACTCGGGTCCAGGCGCTCGCAGGGCAGAGGGATCAGCTCGCCAAACGGGTCGGCCAGCTCAGGGACGAGATCGGCGGGTTGGTGGCGCAGCGGGACGCCAAGGCCACCGAGATCGGGCTGATCGAGAAGGAGCTCGAAGGGCTCATCAAGCTCAAGGAGCAGGGCCTGGTGCCCTCGAACCGCGTCATGGCGCTGCAGAGAGACGCGGCCAGGCTGAAGGGTGACCGCGGCCGACTTGGCGCCGATATCGCGCGCGCCGAGGGGCGCATCGGGGAGACCGAGATCCAGATCATCCAGCTCGGCCGCGAGCGCAGCGCCGAGGTGGTGACGGAGCTGCGCGACGTGCAGGCCAGGATCGCCGAACTCGCCGAGCGCCGCATCGCGGCCGAGGACCAGTTGAAACGCGTCGACGTGCGCGCGCCCATCGGCGGCATCGTACACGACCTCGCCTTCCACACCATCGGCGGCGTGATTCCGGCCGGGCAGGCGATCCTGCAGATCGTGCCCTCCAAGGACGTGCTGATCGTCGAGGCCCGGCTTCAGCCCCAGGACATCGACCAGGTCAGCCCCGGCCAAGCCGCCACCATCCGCTTCCCCGGCTTCAACCAGCGCACCACGCCGGAGCTGAACGGCACCGTCCGCCGCGTCTCAGCCGATCTGATGCGCGACGAGGCGATGCAACTCGAGTTCTACAAGGTGCGCCTGCGCCTCGAACCGGGCGAGCTCGACCGCCTCGGCGGCAGGGCCCTGGTTCCGGGCATGCCGGCGGAGGTCTTCATCCAGACCGACCGGCGCACCGCGCTCAGCTACCTGGTCAAGCCCCTCACAGACCAGATCGAAAAGGCCTTCCGGGAGGAATAAATCGTAGCAAGCGGGGCATTCGATGGGCGAAGGTGCTCGTGTCGTGGGGCTGATGTTCAGTGGAGTTTAGGGCATGCTCGGCGCCCTGCCCAAAACGTTGTTTCAATCCACGCCCCTGCGTGAGGGGCGACAACTTGGGTAAGCGAAAGCTGGTTCATCAACTACGGTTTCAATCCACGCCCCTGCGTGAGGGGCGACGTGATCCCTTCGACACCTTTCAGCGCGTCGTCGAGTTTCAATCCACGCCCCTGCGTGAGGGGCGACGGCCTATCTCATAACCAATTGTCAAAGAACCGAAAAGAGGATCGATTGTGCGAACCTCGGAGGATGCGCGTGTGACACGTTAGAGGGATCATGGGACAATCTGCAAAAAACTGAAGGAAGCTTGGTGTTTTCGGCTGGTGCGAACCCCCCGTGTTTTTCGCGGTCGCTTCCGGTTCGCGCATTGTCAAAATACGAGCGGTCCCTCCAGGTCGAGGCTTGGCTTTGCGCCCACATGTTCGATCCGCCGGCGCCAATTCGAGCCGAGATAGTAGAAGCGCAGACTGTCCTGCTCCAGCCGATGCTTCAGTACCGTCCACTGCGCCGGCTCGACCTCGATCTCGAAAACGGAATACTGAACCCTCTGGCCGAAATCCTGACAGGCCCGCGCAATGCGGCGCAGCCGGCGGTCGCCTCCGGGCGTGTCGGTCCTCACGTCGTAGCTCACAAGCACCATCATGCGCCTTTTCCCTATTTCCAGACGAAGGGCGGGTAGCCGTCCAGATCGCCACGCAGGTGGCGCGCGAGAAGCTGCGCCTGCAGATGCCACAGCAACCCGACCGTTGCCCTCTCTTCCAGGAACGGATGCATGAGCTGATCCCGCTTGCGCTCCTGGTAGGCCACGAGAACGTCCTTTCGTAGGTCGTCCGACATGAGCACCGCACCGTTCTCCATGTGGCGAAAGGCCTTCGCCTTGGCCTGCTTGCGATTGATGAGCGAGAGCACAAGCCGGTCGGCGACGATGGGACGGAACTCCTCCATCAGGTCCAGCGCCAGGCTTGGCCGGCCCGGTCGGTCGCGGTGAAGGAAGCCGACCGCGGGGTCCAGGCCCACTGTCTCCAGAGCCGCGCGAATGTCATGCAGCAACAGCGTGTAGATGAAGGACAGCAGGGCGTTGACCGGATCGAGCGGTGGGCGGCGGCTGCGCCTTTGAAAGGAAAAGGCGTCTTGCGACCCGAGAATCAGGTCGTCGAAGACCGCAAAATAGAGCTGCGCCGCCTCGCCCTCCAAGCCGCGGAGCGCGTCCGTGTCCTGCAGCTTGCCGGTGCGGCGGGCGGCCTGGGTCAAGCGTTCCTCGGCCCGCTCCAGGCGCGCTCGTGCGGCCTCGTCCATCCGATCGCCATGGTCGCGGAGCGCCCGGCGAACCACGGCGCGCTGGTTCAGCGTCTTGCCCGTCACGATGCTGCGGACGATCGTGGCGCACCGCGCGCCGTCGTCCGCGAGGCGGTACTGCTCGCGCCTCAGCAGAACGTTGCCCGATACCGGCCCCTCGACACGAGCGAGGAAGCGCCCATGCTCCGAGAGATACGCGATCGCCACGCCTTGCTCGGCACAGAACCCCATGAGCGCGGGACTCATGCTCACGCGGCCGAAGCAAACGACGCTCCCCAGGGTATGGATGGGCACACGGCCGATCTGGGTGCCGTCAGCCTTGATCACGACGTTCTGTCCATCCTTGCTCAGATAGGACTGCTGCGTGGTCACATAGAGCGTATTGAGATGGCGACGCACGCGCTTGAGCCCTTAGTCCTCGACTCGTCGGGCCAGCCAGCGTGCGACGGATTTGGGCTTCTGCAGCGCTTCGGGGCGGCAGAGCGGCTCGAGCGAGCAGCTGTCGCAGCGCTTGTCGTGCACCGGGGGTGGCGTTCGGCCCGAAGCGATCAGGGCTCTGGTCTCCTCGGCGACCCGACGCGTCAAGGCACGCAGATCGTCGTCGAAGACGATGGTTGTGCGCCGCCGCGTGCGGCCGTAGAACAGCGCGCCCTCGCCGATCGTCTCACCCAGCATCTCTTCCAGGCAGACGGCCTGTGCGCAAAGCTGCACCTCGTCGGCGCGATGCGCCTTGGGGCGTCCGCGCTTGTACTCTACCGGAAACGGGCGCCATCGGCCCTGGTCCTCGTGGAACTCCACGACATCGGCGACGCCCGTGACGCCAAGCGCAAAGGAGCGCAGGGGCATGCCGGTGACGATGCGCAGGCCCTTCTTCGTGGCAGCCCCCGGCTTGTCCGTGCGGTCGTGCAGAATACGGCCCTCGGCCGTGAACACGTTCTCCGCCCACAGACGCTCCACATGGATCAAGGCGCACTGGCGCGGACAGAACAGCATGTGCTGCAGGGCGGAGAGGGGGATGAGATCGTCTTCCTCGATGCCGGCCTCTAGCATGTCGCGATCATTCTGATTCGCGCCATGCTCTAGGGTCTGTGGACATTCACGTTGCGGTGCTGGCGGGACGCCTTTGACCGCTGGCTAGGCGCGGAAAGCGACGTAGTGTCTTCCACTTCTAGCTTTTCGCAACGACGTCCAGCGGTCAAAGGCATCCCGTCCCTCCGGGATTTTGCGAGATTGGCCCATCTCCGCGTCACTCGGGCTTGAATATGCAAGGCATGTCCTGCGCCCTCGTTCCTAAAGCTGAGCCAATCTCGCAAAACCAGCATCCACAAGGTGAATGTCCACAGACCCTAGCTCTTTGTTGA
>JAKSBI010000170.1 GCA_022361215.1 Hyphomicrobiales bacterium
CAGGTCCCAGAGCTCGGCCGTCAGGTCCCGGTAGGTCTGATTGTGGCGCAGCCCCATGAGGTCGCGCTCGCGCGGCAGCGGCACATCGACCACCCGCGCTATGGTGCCCGGCCGATGGGTGAACGCCACGCAACGGTCGGCAAGGCTCACTGCCTCGTCCAGGTCGTGGGTGACGAAGACCGTCGTCTTGCCGAGCGCCATGGCAAGGCGGCGGATCTCGATCTGCATCTTCAGGCGGAGCTGGGCGTCGAGCGCGCCGAACGGCTCGTCCATCAGCAGCGCCTCCGGGTCGTAGGCCAGCAGCCGGGCCAGGGCGCAGCGTTTGCGCATGCCGCCCGAAAGCTGGGACGGATAGGCCTTCTCGAAGCCTTTCAGCCCGACCTTGCCCAGCAGCTCCTCGACCCGGTCCCGGGCTTCGCGTTTCGGCACCCCGCGGATCTCGAGGGGAACCATCACGTTGCCCATGACATCGCGCCAGGGCAGCAGGTGATCGTTCTGCGTCATGTATCCGACGCGCTGATTGTAGGGCGCGACCTCGGCGCCGCGGTAGCGGACGGTGCCGGTGCTGGGCTCGAACAGGCCGGCGGCCATATTCAGCAAGGTCGACTTGCCGCAGCCGGACGGCCCCACCAGCGTGACGAACTCGCCCTCGCGCACGTCCAGGGTTATGTCGCGCACGGCGACCACCTCGCCCTGCGTGGTCTCGAAGGTCTTTCCCACCCCCTCATAGGCGATCAGGACCTGCTCCGACTCCGTCGACGGGCGCGCTTGAGCCTTCGCCTCCCGGTCCGCGGCGGCCTCTGCCGTGACCGATCTTTCAAGCATTGGCTCCCATTCCTTGCTTAATCGGGCGTCCCAGGCAAAGCAGGTCAACTGTCTGCTCAGCGATATCAGCAATGCAAATTTGCGTCAATCGTTCTGCAAAGCAGTTTCCATAGACCACTATTGTCAATCCAGAAGGGCTCATGTAACAGTGTTTCCAATGGATTGTTGTGGGCAGCTCCGGACCGGCGGCCCAGCGCATGCGTTTCGGTTCGATGGGACTCGTCCGCCGCGCGCCCCCTGCCAACCGTCCGAAGGGCACCCCCTATCGGACGGTTGGCAGAGGGCGTTGGGTGGGTACGATCGCTCCCAAGATATGCCAGCCACCTTGAGCAGGATGGTCAGATCATGAAACCCAGCCCCACCCCCCTCGCCGACGACTATCTCGACAAGGACGACGAGATCTCTCCCGACGCCAGCGCGGACCGCAAGTTCATCACGGCGCTGGCCCGTGGGTTCGAGGTTCTGCGCGCCTTCAAGCCGGGCAGCGGGGCCCTTGGCAATCAGGAGCTGTCGCGTCTCACCGGCATCCCGAAAGCCACCGTGTCCCGGCTTACCCACACCCTGTCGGAGCTGGGGTATCTCCGCCATCTCAAGGCGGAGGGCAAATACGAGCCCACGGAGTCGATCCTCGCGCTCGGCTATGCGGTGCTCTCGAACATGCTGGTGCGCCAGATCGCCCACGATCCGATGATGGAGCTGGCCATGCAGCACAAGGTCTCGGTGGGCCTGGCCAGCCGCGACCGGCTGAGCATGATCTTCGTCGACGTCTGCAACAGCCGCTCCCTCGGCACGCTGCGCCTGGAGATCGGCTCGCGCGTGCCGATGCCCAACACGGCGGTCGGCCGGGCCTTCCTGGCCGGCGTGCAGGAGCAGGAACGGGATTTCTTCTACGAGCGGTTCGCGCAGCGGCTCGGCCGCAGCGAGTGGTCCACGCTGAAAGGCCGGGTGGAGGAGGCCATCGCCCAGGTCGAGGACCGGGGCTTCTGCTATCTGGAGGACGAGTGGCACCACGGCATGCGCGCCGTCGGGACGCCGCTGGCCTCCATGGACCGGCAGACGGTGATGGGCATGATGTGCGGCGCCCCCGCCTTCGTGGTCGACCGCGAGCAGCTCGAAGGCGAGCTGGGCCCGCGGCTTGCCTATCTCTGCCGCAGCCTGGCCCCGATGCTGCGCTGAAGCAGGCCGGTACCCCGCCGCCTCGCGCCACCGCGCCCGAACCGCTACAGGAGACCCCCGCGTGACAGCCAGCGACAAGATCGAGAAATGGCGGGGCTTCGTACCCGATGCCGAGCTTGAGACCTACGTCAAGGGACACTTCGGCAATCGCATTGGCATCGGCCGGCGGGCGGCCCTGCTCAACATCGACACCACCTACATGTTCGTGGACCCGGCATACAGTCAGTGCGGGGCGGAAGACCCGGCGCTGCTGGCCGCCATCGAGCGCATCACACAGACCTTTCGCCGGCTCGATCTGCCGATCTACTACAGCCGCCGCGACGACCGCACCCATCCCGTGCGGCGCGGCATCTGGAACCTGAAGCTCGGCAATGCCGGCGACTTTCAGTACAGCCGCGACCCTCGGGCGGACGAATGGCCGGACAGCTATGCCCCGCGCGAGCAGGACGTGATCGTCTACAAGAACAAGCCGTCCAGCTTCTTCGAGACCCCGCTGGAGTCGTTCCTGCGCTATGACGATGTGGACACGCTGGTGTGCATCGGCATCTCCACCAGCGGTTGCGTGCGCGCCGGCGTCACCGACGCCTTCTCCCACAACTTCCGTGTCATCGTGCCCCAGGAGGCGGTCGGAGACCGCTGCGCCACGGCCCACCAGGCCAACCTCTTCGACATGGACATGAAGTTCGCGGATGTCGAGCCGCTCGACCGCGTCGTCGCCGACCTCGAAGACCGCTTCGCCACCGCCGCGCAGGGCTCTCACGCGGCCCAGTGACCGGGTTCGCCCGCGAAGCGCGACGGGCCACCCGCCACATCGCCCAGCGCCCCTCCGTCTGTTAGTGTTGTCCCGTCAACAAGACCTTTGAGGACGCTTGCCGCCGCGCTGACCCCGGCCAAGCGGCCGGACAGAAGAGGACCCCATGGCCGGGCTGCCGCTCTACCATCGCATCTACACGGTCCTGAACGAGCAGATCCACGACGGCGAGTTCCCGCCCGGCACCAGGCTGCCAAGCGAGATCGAGCTGGCCCGCCAGTTCGACGTCTCCCGGGTCACGATCCGCCGGACGCTCGACCAGCTCGAGCGCCACGGCATGGTGGAGCGCCACCAGGGCCGCGGCACTTTCGTGCGGGTCGACCGGGCGACCGAGCCGGTGCGGGCCGAGGTCGCCGGGCTGGTGGAGAACCTCCTGGCCATGGGCCTGCGCACCAGGGTCAAGGTCCTGCACCACGCCTTCGAGCCGGCGCCCGCCCCGGTTGCCGAGCGCCTGGAGATCGCAACCGGCACGGTGGCGCTGCACACCGTGCGCCTGCGCAGCTACAAGGGCGAGCCGTTCTCCTATGCCGTGACCTGGCTGCCCGAGGCGGTCGGGCGCACCTTCAGCCGCAAGGACCTGGCCTCCAAGCCGCTGATGCGCCTGCTCGCCCGCGCCGGCGCGGCCCCTGCGGAAGCGAGCCAGAAGGTCTTCGCGCGCGGCGCCGGCGCAAAGGTCGCGGAGCTGCTGGGGCTCGAGGTCGGCGCCCCGCTGCTGGGCATCGAGCGCACCGTGCGCGACGCCCAGGGCCGGCCGGTCGAGCACCTGCGCGCGCTCTATCGCCCGGACCGCTACGAGTTCGAGATGAACATGCGCATCCAGCCCAACGACCCCGACGCCTTGTGGGAGCCCGCGACGTGACCGGGCCGCCGACGCTCTTTTCCCTTTCGGTTTGAGTTGTATTAACATAGATACAAGCAGACAAATTCGACACCCCTTGGCCGCGCGCCGTTACGGGCATCGGCCGGAGATCGGGAGGACACGCGACACCATGGATTTCGAGCTGAGTGAGGAGCAGAGCCTGTTCCGCGACAGCATACGCAAGTTTGCCGAGCGCCATCTAGCCGACGGCGCGCTCGCACGAGCGCACCAGCCGGGCTTTCCCTTCGACGTCGCCCGCACCATGGCGGAGGCGGGGCTGATGGGCATCACCCTGCCCGAGGAAGACGGCGGCCAGGGCGGCACGCTGATGGACTCCATCATCGCCATCGAGCAGGTGGCCCTGGTCGACCCGCGCGCCGCCGACGTCGTCCAGCAGGGCAATTTCGGCGCCATCCGCACCTTTGCCGAATACGCCACGGCGGACCAGAAGGCCCGCTACCTGCCGCCGCTGCTCGCGGGCGAGATGGTCGTCGGCCTCGGCATGACGGAAGCCGACGCCGGCTCCGCCGTGACCGACCTGACGACCCGCGCCGAGGCCGACGGCGACGGCTGGCGGGTCACCGGCGGCAAGGTCTTCACGAGCCACTCGGCGGAGGCCAACCTGTTCCTCGTCTATGTCAGGTTCGGGCCGGGCGTGGGCGGCATCGGCTCGGTGCTGCTCGAACGCGGCCAGGACGGCTTCAGCTTCGGCCAGCCCAGCAGCTACATGAACGGCGAGCAGTGGTGCGCGCTCTATTTCGACAATGTCCGCGTCGACCCGGAGAACGTGCTGATCGGGCCCGGCGGCTTCAAGAAGCAGATCGCGGGCTTCAACGCGGAGCGGCTGGGCAATGCGGCGCGGGCCCGGGCGCTCGGCCAGTTCGCCTTCGAGGCCGCCCGCGAGCACGCCGCGACACGCCACCAGTTCGGCCGGCCGCTTTGCGAGTTCCAGGGGCTGCAGTGGAAGTTCGCCGACATGCTCCTGACCCTCGAGGCGGCGCA
>JAKSBI010000122.1 GCA_022361215.1 Hyphomicrobiales bacterium
CGCCCACTGATCGGGCTGGCACGCACCCTTGCCATCGAGGCTCCCGAGCTGGACATCCGGCTGATCGATCTGGACGGCTTGAGCTTGGAGCAGGCGGAGCGCGCGGTCGCCGTCATCGCCGGTCATTCGAGCGAAACCGAGGTCCTGGTGCGCCAGGGCGACATCCTCGCGCCCCGGATCGAGCGCAAGGCGGCAGACGAGCTGCGGCCGCGCCTGCTGGCCCGTAAGGCACTGCTGGAGGGCGGAGGCTTCGGGCTGGCAAGCGTCGGCCAACCCGGGATCGAGGGCCTCGACTGGCGGGGCGAGGAGCGGAGAGCGCCTGACGCGGGCGAGGCGCGCGTGGCGGTGCGCGCCGCAGGCCTCAATTTCCGCGACGTCATGGCCGCAACCGGGCTCCTGCCCGATGGGGCGGAGCCCGACGACGCCATGGCTGCTCTTGGCCTGGAGTTCGCCGGAACCGTCCTTGAGATGGGCCCGGAGGTCGAAGGTCTCAAGTCCGGCGACCGCGTGCTCGGTCTGGAACGGGGCGCGCTCAGGGACGAGATCGTCGTCCCTGCCCAGGCCCTCTGGCCGCTGCCGCCGGGCCTGTCCGCGACGGAAGCGGCCGGCCTGCCGGCGGCTTATCTCACGGCGCACTACGCGCTGAACCGGCTGGCGCAGCTCCGTCCGGGCGAACGGGTGCTGATCCACACCGCCACCGGCGGCGTCGGGCTCGCCGCCCTGGCGCTGGCCCGGCACATCGGCGCCGAGATCTTCGCCACGGCCGGCAGCGCGGAGAAGCGGGCCGTGCTCACAGCACGCGGCGTCGCACATGTCATGGAGTCCCGCAGCCTGGCCTTCAGCGACGAGATCCTGGCCGCTACCGGGGGGCGTGGCGTCGACGTCGTGCTCAACGCTCTCCCTGGCGCCTATGTGGACAAGGGCCTCGCCTGCTTGGCGCCCTATGGGTGCTTTGTCGAGCTCGGCAAGCGCGATATCTATGGCGACAGGCCGCTGGGCCTGAAGGCGCTCAAGGCCAATGTCTCGTTCCATGTGGTCGATCTGGCCGCGATGATCGCGGATCGCCCGGACCTTCTGCGCGCGCTTTGGGCCGAGATTGCGGAGCTGCTGCGCGCGAAGGCGGTCGAGCCCCTGCCGACCACCGTCTTCCCGGCCTCCAAGGTGCGAGAGGCCTTCCGGCATTTCGCGGCAGCCCGGCAGATCGGGAAAGTGGTCGTGGCGCTGGACGATCCGAACGTCGAGGCCATCCAGCCCACCGAGGCGCCGCTGCGGCTCAAGGGCGACGCCAGCTATCTCGTCACCGGCGGCACGCGCGGCTTCGGTTTCGCCGTGGCGCAATGGCTGGCACGGCAGGGCGCCGGCCGGCTGGTCCTGGCCTCGCGCTCCGGCAAGGCGGCGGGCGAGGTCCTCCCCGAAATCGAGCGTCTGCGGGACGAGGGCGTCGAGGTCGCGACCCGCGCGCTCAACGTCACGGACCCGGCGGCCATGCAGGAGACGATCGCGGAGTTGGTGGCCTCGGACAAGCCGCTGCGCGGCGTGGTCCATGCCGCCGCCAGCTACAACGATGCCCTGCTGGCGGAGATGTCGCCAGCCGCGGTCCTCGAGACACTGAGGCCCAAGGTCGCCGGCGCCTGGAACCTCTATCGCGCCCTGCAAGAGGCCCATGCGGGGATCGACGTCCTGCTGCTGTTCTCGTCGTTGACGCAGCTCCTGGGCTGGCCGGGGCAGAGCAACTACGCGGCGGCCAATGCATTTCTGGAGGGCTTCGCCGCCCACTGCCGGGCCGCCGGCCTGCCGGCGCAGACCGTCAATTGGGGCGCTCTCGGCGGCTCGGGCTTCGTGGCCCGCGACGCGGCGTTAGCGCGCTATCTGGAGAGCGCCGGCATGCGGCCCATCTCCGACGACACCGCGCTTGCGGCGCTCCACAAGGCTCTCAACAGCGCCGAGCCGGTCGTCACGTTCGCAGGCGTCGATTGGGCCCAGCTTGTCACGGCTCATCCGAGCCTCGCCGACGTGCCCTATCTCTCTGCCGTGATCGGGCCGACCACAGGGCGGCCCTCCAGCCAGCGTGCCGCCATCGACGCCGCCAGGGGGCCGGCCCGCGCCGATCTGATCCGCAAGGCCGTAACCGCCCAGGTCGCCCGCGTCCTGCGCGCGCCGCCCGAGACCGTCGACGCGAAGCTCGCCCTGGGCGATCTCGGAATCGATTCGCTCTCCTCCTTCGAGCTACGGAACTGCATCGAAGCGGCGCTCGGCCTCTCGCTGCCCTTGCAGCGCTTCCAGGAGGCCTCCACCGTCGAGCGCCTCAGCCTGCTGGTCGACGACGTCCTGGCCGGGACTTTCGAACCCACCGCGGGCGAGCCGCCGACCGACGGTCCGGTCGCCGCGCCTATTGACCAGGGCGCCGCGACGATGCAAAACGGGCGTCAGTCCGGACGGAGCGTGGCGCAGTCCGGTTAGCGCACCGGTCTGGGGGACCGGGGGTCGCAGGTTCAAATCCTGCCGCTCCGACCATTTCCTTGATATAGCAGGGAAATCTTGCCGCCGAGTTCGTGCATCTGCGGGCTCGCTCTGCGTGGGCCTGCCTCCACGGCTCGGCCCGGCGTCGCGGCCAGCCCCCAGATCAACCCCATGATGACAAAGAAGTGCCGCCAGTGGTCGGTGTCGATCACCAGGCCCAGCACGGCGATACCGGCGAAGCTGGCAAGCGCCACGATCATCAGGCCGCGGGTGGGTGTGGCGCGGACGGCGTGTGCGAAGCCCATCGCGAGGGTCATGAGCACCAGTGCCAGATAGAGCAGGCCGCCGAGCCAGCCCGCATTCAGGAACATGGCGAGATAGACGTTGTGCACGTCCTCGTTGTGATAGGTGTAGCCGAACTCGACCGCACCGATCCCCAGCGGGTTCTCCAGGATCAGCCGCAACGCCTTGAAGTGGCCGCCGAAACGGCCGTCGGGTCCGACGTCGTAGCTGTGCGTGAAAGCGGCGCGCTCGCCAAAGAGATCGGCGATCTGGCCGACCTGCAGTGCCGAGGCCACCACGACGACGGCCAGGCCCGCGCCGAGCAGGGCGAAGAGCAGCAGCTTGAGCCGCCGCCTGTGGGTCGGCGCCGTCGCGAAGGCCAGATAGGCGTAGACGAGCAGCGAGACGAACGCATGCAGCCAGGCGCCCCGCGAAAAGGTGACCAGGACGCAGAACAGGAGCAGGGGCACCAGGAGGACCACGCCGAGTGCCCGCCCGGCGGTGCCGGCGACCGCCAGATGTAGACCGTAAAGCAATACCGGCACCAGGAATGGCCCGAAGACGTTGGCGTCCTTGAAGGGGCCCCTGGCGCGCCCGTACTCCGTAAAGAGATCGTAGGCGCCGGGCAGCAGTCCGAAATAGCCGATCGCCGCGGCCGAGGCCGCGACGAAGGCGGCGAAGGCCCAGCCGGAGAGGATCAGGCGGGCGTGGCGCTCGGGGTCGTGGCGCACGAAGCCGGCAACGAGCACGGCGGAGAGGGAGAGATAGAGCGTGATCAAGGTGTGTTTCAGCGGCCTCTCGATCCCGTAGGCCTGGGTCACGGCCAGAAGCCCGCCGGCGGTGATCGCCAGCCAGAGGCCAAGGAACAGCGTCAGTCGCGGGGTCATGTCCGCGAGCCGGACGAGCGGCAGCGCGAAGACCAGCCCCAGCATCAGCACGTCGTAGGGCGCGGGCTCGGCGAAGACGAAGGAGCCTGTGGCGAAGGTCAGCCACACCAGCGCGAGCGCCAGCGGGCGAACGCCGCCGCGCGGGCGGGAGGCGGCGCCCGCATCGTAGGCGATGTCGGCAGCGTGACTGGAGCTCATTGCCGCAAGGCCTCTCGTCAGTAGGCGTTTTCCGTCTTCAGCAGCGCGAACGGGGTCATCAGCACGATGTAGAGATCGAGCAGCACGGACCAGTTCTCGATGTAGTAGAGGTCGTGCTCGACGCGGCGCTGGATCTTCTCCTGCGTGTCGGTCTCGCCGCGCCAGCCGTTGATCTGCGCCCAGCCGGTGATGCCCGGCTTGACCCGGTGGCGGGCGAAATAGCCGTCGACCACCTCGTCGTAGAGGGCGTTGGCGGCTTTGGCCTGCATAGCGTGCGGGCGCGGGCCCACCAGCGACAGCCCGCCGGTCAGCACGTTGAACAGCTGCGGCAGCTCGTCGAGGCTGGTCTTGCGGATGAAGCGGCCGACGCGGGTCACGCGCGGGTCGTCCTTGGTCACGAGCTTGGCAGCAGCCTGATCGGCCTGGTCCACATACATGGAGCGGAACTTGTAGACCTCGATCAGCTCGTTGTTGAAGCCGTAGCGCTTCTGCTTGAAGAGTACCGGGCCGCGGCTGTCGAGCTTGATGGCAATGGCCACCAGAGCCATGACCGGCAGTGTCGCGAGGATCGCCAGCGATGCCACGGCCTTGTCGAACAGCCACTTGGCCACATGGTCCCAATCGGCGATCGGCTTGTCGAAGATGTCGATGAACGGAACGTTGCCGATATAGGAGTAGGCGCGCGGGCGGAAGCGCAGCTTGTTGGTGTAGGCGGAGAGGCGGATGTCCACCGGCAGGACCCAGAGCTTCTGCAGCACCTGCAGCAAGCGGTTCTCGGCCGTCAGGGGCAGAGACATGATCAGGAGATCGATGCGCGTCTGCCGGCCGAACGCCACAAGCTCGTCCACATTGCCGAGCTTCGGATAGCCCGCACAGACCGGGCTTACGCGGTCGTCGCTGCGGTCGTCGAAAACGCCGCAGATCCGAATGTCCGTATCCCGCGACGCTTCGAGCGCCTTGATCAGCGCCTCGCCCGCCGGGCCGCCGCCGACGACGACGGCGCGCCGGTCGAGCCGGCCCTCATGGGCCAGGCGCCGGACCACGGTGGAAACCGACAGACGGAAGACGAACAGCGTCGCGGCGCCGAAGAGATACCAGGAGACCAGCCACACCCGCGAGAACTGCGCCCCGATCTTCACGAAGAAGGCGATGGCAATCAGTCCGGCGAAAACGATGGTCCACGCCACCGCCAGCCGCATGAATTGCCGCGCGAAGCCGGTATAGGCGGACAGGTTGTATAGGTCGAAGGTCTGGAAAATCAGGGTCGTCGCCGCTGCCGCGGCGGCCGTTGCGATCAGATACATGATCTGCAGCCCGACATCGATGTTCTCGACATAGGCCATGAAAACGGCGTAGCCGATGAGCCCCACCAACAGGAACTCGATGGTGCGCACGGTTCCGTTGAACACGATGGGCGAAACCGGCCGCGAATCGGCTTCGAAGCGGAAATCGACCGGAGCGATGCGTTGTGCGGCTTTCCTCAGGACGGAGGGCGCGATCACGTCGGTCGAGGCCGCGGAAAGCTTCGGTGCGGTGCCGCTGGGTGCAGGAATATCCGACATTTTATGACGTTGCCCCTATTGCCTCATGCCGACCCGCATGCTGCATCCGCCATGCCAAAGCCGTGCGCGGGATCGGCATCCCCCGGATCGGCTTATCTCACGGCACGTTCAGGGAAGCTTTAATGTGGACGGGCGCACCGTCCGCCGCGGAACATCATGGTTAAACTGTTGTTATGGCTTGTTCTTTTTGGTCAAACGAGCAAGCAAACCAAGCAACCGGGTCGGATTAACCCTAAGCCGACCTCGAAAGGCTCAGCTCTGCACGGCGCGGTAGAAATGGACGACCCCATGCGCCATCCCGGTCACCGTGTAGCGATTTGAAACGGCGGCCTGAAGCGCGTTGGCCTGTTCGATGAAGGGAACGGGGTCTTCGAGAAACGCCACCATCCGGTCGTGGAGCGTCTGCACGTCGCCTGGCTCCAGCAGTTTCATGCCGGAGCCCATGACGATCTCCGGAATGCCGCCCACATTCGACGCGATCATCGGCAACTGCGCGGCAGCGGCCTCCAGAGCGATATAGGGAAAGGACTCGGCCCGCGAGGGCACCACCAGGCAGCGCGCCCTGGCAAAAGCCTGTCGTGCCGGCATGGGCCCCGGAAAGCGCACCACCTTGTCCAGGTTCAGCTTGCGCGCCAGCCGCCGGAAGGCTTTCGCGTCGGGCCCGTCGCCGATCACCAGCGCCTTGAACATCTTCCAGCGGTGCAGTGCCGCGAGCGCCTGAAGATAGACGTCCACACCCTTGAGATGCCTCAGTTCCCCGATGAAGACGAAATCCGCCGGGTCCGTGTCCAGACGCAGGTCGTAGAACTCATGGGGGTGCAGCCCGTTGGGAACGATCTGCGTGGCGCAAGTCGGCTTGCCGATCTTGGCCTCGTAGAGGCCGCGGCTATAGGCGCTTTCGAAGATCACGCCGTCGGTCATCGGTGCCAGATAGCGCTCCAGCCTCAGGAACAGCCGCCCCGCTGCGGTCGTGGGCTCGTAGTGCAGGCTGCCGCCATGCGGCGTGTAAACGGCGCGAATCTCGTGTCTATGCCGTTTCAGCGCATTGGTCGCGAGTCGCGCATAAGCCCCGCCCTTGGCGCCATGACCATGCAGGATGTCGACGCCCTCTCCGGCAAGCGCGGTGCGGCGCGTGGCGCGATAGGCGCCGACGTCGCGCAGGCCGATCATGCGGCTCATGGGCACGCGCGTGATGCCCAGCGCGCAGGCGGGCTCGACGCGGCTTAGGGCCTTTTCGGCCGCGCCGCCGCCGGTCGATGCATCGCAGATCAGCCCGACCTCGTGCCCCATGGCCGCCTGCGCCGTGGCAAGGTCGCAGACATGGCGGAACAGGCCGCCCACAGGCGCGCGAAAACAGTGCAGAATCTTGAAGGTATCGGCCACCGTTAAGGGATAGCTGTTTTTGCCGCCTAGAAAAACCGTTCGGTGACCTTGATCGTATCGCCCGGCCGAACCGGATAGTTGGGCGGTACGGAGCGCGTTACGGTGCGCCCGTTGGCGCGTCGCGTGAGCTCCATTTCGCTCTCCTTCGCGCGCTCGGAGAAGCCGCCGGCGATGGCGACGGCCGTCTGTACGGTCATGCCGTTGACATAGGGAAACTGGCCCGCCCGCCGGACCTCACCGAGGATGAAGAACGGCCGGTAGGTCTCGACTTCGACCGTGACCTTGGGGTCCTTGACGTATTTCACGCGTAGCTGACCGGCGATACGCCGCTCGAGCTCGAATGTGGTGGCGCCGCGCGCGGCCACAGCGCCGATCAGGGGCATGGAGATGTAGCCGCCGCCGTCGACACCGTAGGTCCGCGACAGGTTCTGCTGACCGAAGACGACAATGCGCAGCCGGTCTCCGCTGTCCAGCCGGTATGTCGGGTTCTCGTTGGCGAAGGGGGGATGCACCTGCGGGGATTTGCGTCCAAACAGGCCGGACCGCTGCCGGGGCGCGCGGACGTGACGGGCGGGCGGTTGCGCCGGGTGGGCGACATAGACCTGCTGTGGCGGTGCGGCCCGGTGCACGGCCTTCGATTTGGTTCGATGCTTGCATCCCGTCAAGGCAAGGACGAAAGCGGCGGCGATCAAAGCGAGGCGCACGGCCATAACCAGCGAAATCCATTGTTTTGTCGAATCTTCCGCCAGTGTGCGGCCGGCATGGTTAAGAAAAGCTAAGCAGTCGTATCGGCTTGGCGCGCGTTTTAAGGCTTTGGTTACCGGAATCGTCTCTGATTGGTGCATGGCGTAAGGAGCGTTTGAGTATGACGAGCCACCGGACACCGATAGTCTCCCCGGACGACATCGATATCGCGGCCCTGCTGCGCGCGGTCTGGGATCGCAAGCTGCTGCTTGCCGGCTTGGTCATCGGCGCCGGCGCGGCCGTCATGGTGGGGCTTAGCCTGACCACCCCGCGCTATTCCTCCGAAGCACAGATCCTGATCGACAATGACGAGACGGCGTTCACGCGTCCGGTCAACCGCTCCTCGGGTGGCGAGGAGAGCCGGACCCGCCTCGATCCCGAGGCCGTCGCCAGCCAGGTGCAGATCCTGAAGTCGCGCGACCTCGCGCTCAAGGTCGTGGACAAGCTCGATCTCGAGAAGAACCCCGAATTCAACAAGCACGCCGCCGGCCCGGGCCTCTTCAAGCGGTTGCTGATCGGCGCCGGACTGGCCAAGGACCGCCGCAAGCTGGACGCGCGGGAGCGTGTCCTGGACAAGTTCGCCGGCCGCCTGTCGGTCAGCGCCGTGGACAAGTCGCGGGTCATCAGCGTGGCCTTCACATCGAAGGACCCGCGCACGGCGGCGGACGTGGCCAATGCCCTGGCCAGCGCATATCTCACCTGGCAGCAGGGCGAGAAGGTCAAACAGAATCGCGATGCCAGCAAATGGCTGAGCGACCAGATCGACGACCTTCGACAAAAGGTCGCCGACTCGGAAGCTAAGGTCGAGACGTTCCGCAGCCAGAGCGGGCTCTTCGCCGGCCGCAACAATCTGACGCTGAACGCACAGCAGCTCTCCGAGCTCAACAGCCAGCTCATCCTGGCCAAGGCCCAGCGGACGGAGGCAGAGGCACGCGCGCGGCTGATCAAGAAGATGCTGCGCGACAAGGGCGATGTGGGCGCGGCCTCGGACGTGCTCAGGTCCGAGCTCATCCAGCGGCTGCTCGAGCAGCGGGTCGAGGTGCAGCGGCAGCTTGCCGAGCTGTCGGCAACGCTGATGCGCTCCCATCCCCGTATCAAGCAGTTGCGCTCGGAGCTCGCCGACGTCAGGCGGCAGATCCGCCAGGAAGCCCGCAAGATCGTCAGGGGCCTGGAGAACGAGGCTCAGATCGCAGGTGCGCGGGAGACATCGCTGAGCAACAGCCTGAACGAGCTCAAGCAGAGCGCGGCCGAGGCAAGCGAGAATCAGATCAAGCTGCGCGCCCTGGAGCGCGAGGCCAAGTCGAACAGGGACCTGTTGGAGTCTTATCTGGCGCGCTACCGCGACGCCAGCGCGCGGCGCGACGCCCTATCGGTGCCGGCCCACGCCAGCATCATCGCCCATGCGCATGCGTCGAATGTGCCGTCGTTTCCGAAGAAGGGACCGATGACCGCGCTCGTCATGGCGGCCGTCGGCCTGTTGGCGCTCGCTTTCGTCCTGGCCCGCGAGCTTCTGAGGGCCCATGAGCGTCCCGCGCAGCCTGCCCATGCCTCGCCGCCTGTCCGGGCGCCGCGAATCGAATCGTCACCCGTCGATGCGCCGCAACCGGCCGAGCCGATTCACTATTCCAAGCCTGCCGTCGCGTCGGCGACTGCGACCGGCTCTCTCGACATGGTCCGGCGCCGGGTTCTGGTCAAGGCGGATGGCGCGGCCGCCCATCCGGTCCTGGTGCTTGGCGAGACAGATGCGGTCGAGAGTGCGCAGGAGGCCATCGATCTGGCACGCATGCTCGCCGGCCCGTCCCAGAGTGTCGCGCTGGTCGACCTGTCGGAGGCGAGCGACAGCGTTGCGGGCCTTCTCGGCCTGCCGCGGCTACCGGGCGCCAGAGAGCTCGCCAACGGCCGGACGACGTTCGAGCAGGCCGTGCGCCTCGATCCCGAGAGCCCGGTGCAGGTCATTTCCGGCGGGGATTCGCGCTTGCCTGCGGTCTATAGCGGGGAGGGCGCAGGCTTCCTGCGGCTCATGAGAGCGCTCCGCGAAGCCTATGACATCGTTGTCGTACACGTGAACCGCTCCGTGGCGCCGCACATTCTGCATCTGTTCGAGGAGACGCCGCCGACCGCCGTCCTCGTCTCCGATCGCGCGGTGCCGGCGAACGGAAACGGCCGCCGCTGGGACGATCTCGCGGGCGAGAACGGCTTTGCTCTGGAGACCGTGCGCTACGAGCGCGGCGGAGCGCAGCCCGGCCCGCTCGGACGGCTCCGGGGTCTCAGGCCGGCCCCGGCCGCGGCTGTCTAAGGATCTTCTGATCTTCTAGAGCCTGTCGCGATCATTCTGATTCGCGCCATTGCTCTAGATCTTTGTTGAAGCCTGTCTTTTTTCCCGAAACCGGTATCCACTTTCGGGAGACATGCTTTAGGGAAGCGTCCGACGCACCCAGCGCGCCAGCGCCCAAAGTGTCGGGTTGCCCTTGACGACGCGCTTCAGCGCCAGCTTGGCCGCCAGCGAGAGGGTCACGGCATACCCCGCCGGCTCGAACGCGATGAGGCTGTCGACCAGCTTGAGCCGTTCATCGCACCAGTCCAGCTTGTGGGGCGCTTCGCCGACGCCGAGATCGTAATGGCTGAAGCCGCGGTCGCAGGCCTCCCGGATTTGATGGCGCAGCAGGAGCTGGCCCGGCGACCAGCGCCGAAGCTCGCCGTCGATGATCGAGGAGAGGAGCACGAAGAGACGGTTGCGGAACACGATGCCGTTGAACGTCGCGACGGTCCGGC
Organism: Hyphomicrobiales bacterium; assembly: GCA_022361215.1. Lineage (GTDB taxonomy): Bacteria > Pseudomonadota > Alphaproteobacteria > Rhizobiales > Methyloligellaceae > JAKSBI01. Next base: position 10,289 of record JAKSBI010000122.1, read on the forward strand.
CGTCGACCTTCAGATAGCCGATGCGCAGATGTCCCGGTGTCGAGCCG